>JAAYNG010000154.1 GCA_012520935.1 Tissierellia bacterium
ATTGCTATTATATCAATAATTTCTGTAGTATTTGTTAATTTAATAATGGCCCCAGTTCAAGCAAATACTTATGTTTCTAATGAACTTGCTAATCAAACAAACTTAAGAAGAGTCGTAAATATAGTTGACTCAAATTTAAAAATGAGCGTTAAATCATATTTAAAATACAAACCTTATAAAGCACCAGGAGCATCAGGTATGCGAGAAGATTTATCGCCGTGGTGGGATTATATTATTTTTGAGAATGATAATAGTAGTGCAAAAAACAGTAAGAAATTGGTGTACTACCGCTGGGAAGCAGAGTGGGAAACAGTAGGTTCTGTAAAGCAACCTAAAATGATAGATGGTAAGCCAGTTGGAACTAGAATTAAGCAGGTTTTATTTGAAAGTGATGATAATTTTGATTATGAATTTAAGTTTTTCAAACCAAATGGAAAGAATTTAATAGGTTATGAATTAACAGTAAAGAACAAAAAAAATGGAACCGTACCTTCTCAACCAGATATTGTTGGTACAATTCAACCTCTTAATGTAGGAAATGTAAATGTAGATAATGTAATAATTGATTTTTTAGAGGCAAATAAGGATGATGTTAATTGTATTGCTTTTAGGTCAGGTGCTATGAATCTTGAAACAACGCCTGGTGAGGAGAAAAGAGAAAATGCAATTCAGTTTGTTTGTGATATCTCTGGTTCAATGTACTTCTTGCTTGATAAGGAAGGAACAAAACGTAGAATAGGTTATAGATATGATTCAACTAATGATATAAATGAATATACTATATATTATGGTAATATACTTTACTGGCTTGAAAGAAGACAAAAAAGTTTTTATAAATTTACAGAGCAGGAAGAACATCAGGGAAAAGGCAGCCTGTATTCATCAACAGGTAGTCTTTGGAATATAGACTATGATTCTACAAGTGATTCATTTAGTATAAATGAAAATACTCGTATAGAGATATTAAGAAAGGAACTTAGAAAATTTTTCGAGAATATTACAAAGAAAAATTCAAAGGGTGAAGACCCAATTTCTTATGCAGGAATTACTAGTTTTGGAACTATATCTGAAAAGTCAGATCCACTAACATTAATGGATGATAGTGGTAAAAATATGATTAATTCATATATCAATAAGTTTGTACCTTATCCAGTACATGCTAATGGCGATGGAAAATTTGCACGTTCTGGAACTAATATTGCAGACGGAATTAGAAGGGCATATCATCAATTTGTAAGGTTCAAGGGAACTCCTCCTGGAAAGAATTTAGATATTCCTCTTTCCATTGTTGTTTTAACAGATGGACAGAGTTGGCATTACCCAACAATTCCATTTACTCAAGATGGGGTTTTAACAAGTGAGCAATTTACTAAGGGAAAAGGTGCTTTAGACTTAAGTTATTTTCCAGAAGCAGAAAAAGCATATTACCAAAGTATAAAGCCAGAACTTGAAAAATATAACATTAACATTTATTTAATAGGGTTTAGTGGGGTGGATGGAGATAAAAAAGATTGTGATGATATTGCACGATGGATAGGTTGCGAAGAAGTAGTAGATCCTGCTACTGGAAGTCCTTCTGGAAAATATTATTATGATGTAAGCAACTCTTCTCAACTAGAGGCAGCGTTTACGCAAATAGCAGAAAAGGTAATAAACCCAGGTAGCGTTTGGGGGGCTGGGAGACCAAAATAGGGGTGATAATATGAAAAGGAATAGAAAAGCATTTACTCTTTTAGAAATTATACTTTCGATAGCCATTTTAGCACTAATAGCTGCTGCTTTTTTACCCGCATTAACACAGGGAGTAAATGCAATAGTGCATGGCAAGAAATTTACAGTTGATTCTTCTAGAACTCAAAAAGAAGTTGAAAAAAACTTAGCTGATTTTTATTTAATTAAATCTTCTGGAGATTCTACTTTGTATGATGACTTTATAGCTGATAACAACTTTACTAGGACATTGCTAAGTGATTCAAGTGGTAACTCATCCATCAATGTATTTGATAAATACATTGATGGATATTTTAAAAAATATGATATTTTTCGACGGATAAAAGTGGGACAAAAACTAATCACGGTGTATTATCTGTATTCTTATCAAATGTAGATATACCAACGCCACCAATACCAGAAATAGGTAATCCTGAAATATTTGGCAGATTTGTAAATGGAGAAAATTCAACGATTGAGATGAGAGAACCTAAAATAGAAGATATGATGAATTTTCTGTTAGTTGGCAAGGAAGCTGATGCATCCACTAAAAAGAATGTTGCAGTTGTAGTATATCGTTGGTATGTTACAGATGTTAAGGATGGCAAGGCTGATACTAGCAGTAGAAGATTAATTAAAGAATGGAGTCCAGCTTCTGATACTTTAGAAAGAGGATTTACTAAGAGTAAAGATAATATTTTTAAAAGATTTATTGACGGCAAGGCAGTTTTTGATATATATCCAACCCCAAATATTAAACCAGAAATTAATAATTTTTTAAATCTAGAAGGTGCAGACCAAGGTCATGATTATCTTAGAATAGCTGATTTTAATGGAAAAAAAGGGCAATTGGATAGTGCTACAGGAAATATATTTGATTTTACTCCAGAAAATCTAAAAAAGGATTTAAAAGACCCATCAAGCAGTGAATATGATGGTACTGCAGAAAGTGACAGAGAAGTTTTTAGAGATTTTTTTGATTTTTCAAATGGAAAGACAGTATTATTCTCAACAACACCTGTTTCTGATAAGGGAATTTGGGGTGCAGAAAAATTTGCTGAATTTAAGCTTGAGAAAATAATAGAAGGTTTAAGTTTGGATGCTTGGTTTGATAAAGCATTATTTGCAGACGGCAAAGAGTATGATCCGGTTATGAGGGATGGAGATTATACTTATCAAGGAGTGCCTGAAAAATTAACTATGAAGTATTCGGTTAAAGAAGATGGAGTGGAAACAGAAGACACATATTATATATATATAGTTTGGCACGGAAGGTATAATAATAAAGAGACAATTCAAAATGAGATCATAGAATGGGACAAACAAAAGGAAGTAATTAAAAATAAAAATAAAGAAACTAATGGTGTTATTGACTTTTCGGAAGGAATTAAAGAGCTAAAAGCTACTATCTATCTATTGGAAGAAAAGCCAAATCTTGAAATGTCACTTGATGAGATTGAAAAACTTTGTATATTAAAAAAACCTATAGACCCATTAGACGATACTACGGAAGAACCTGAAGCTGATTCAGTAGTAATAACAGCATTATTCGATACAAAAGCATATGAAGCAAGTGGACGATTTACGACAGATAAAGCGAGAAGACTGGGAGATGTTTGGGATCTTGATCACGGTGATTTCTACTATCCTTATTCAATAAACAGGGTAGATAAAATATTTTTCACACCATCGCTTAAGGATTCTTTTGGCAAAGATTTTATAACAAGTAGGACAATTGATGAAACACATAAGATTTATTATACTAATGAAGATGAAGAAATTGATATAGAAACAGTGGAACCTAATGCTATTTATCCTAGAAATGACTATAATAGTAGCAAAAAAATTAGCGACAACCCAATTGATGTCTTGAACGAACTTGGGAATCCTAGCCATTATAAATATATAAAGGTTGTATCAAAATATATATTATATGATCTAGAAGGAAAGAAGGAACTAAGTAGCGTATGCACAATTAGTTTTGATAAGATTAGGAAAATTTATTATATTAAAGCTGATTATCTAAAGGCTAATCAGGTAAGATATATGAGTACACCTACTAGTATTGATATAAATGTTTATTTTATGAATGAAAATTTAAAATATAATAAATGGCTTATAGTAAAAGATTTTGAAAGGAATCCAGGTTCAAATAATAATCAAAAAAGGCGACAAAGTGTATATGAAGAAGTTACTGATTTGCCAGGACATTACTTATTAAATTATATAAAATGGCAAGATGCAAAAAATAAAAATCCTAATACTATTGATTTTAGAAAAGAGACGGGTACAGTGGTAAGATATTACTCTGAAAATTTGAAAAACTTTTTTTATATTAATGGTAGGGTAATGGATTCAGCTTTTAATACTAGACCATTGATTAGAAATTGGTTTCCAGGGAAGTTTTTATTTTCGAATGGTTTTATAAAAACTGAAATAGGTGATAGTTTTGTTACTCCAATTTTCACTTCTAGAGATAATTATAGAGTATTTGGCGAATATAGAGAATATAAATATCCAGCAAAGCTAGCACCAATAGCATCAAGAAGATATCCAAGTGTAAGCGCACAACAGGTTCACGAATTTACAATCGAAAGAATTGATTGGAGAAATATTGCAGAACCATAGTAAAAAAACAGACCGCATGTGATGTGCGGTCTGTTTTTATGCCTTTTTTACTCTTTCAAAAACTTCTCTAAAGCCTTCAAATTATTCTCACTAAGTTTTCCCATGGACCTTTTTTGTTTAACCTTATCTTTTTTAATCTTATAATTAACCAGTCTTTTGTAAGCCGCGACTTCTGCTTCCAGTTCCTTGGCAGACATTCGAATCCCGCCCTTGCCAAGTATAATTTGTTGCTCCATCCTGTCAGAGGTTGCAACCCTTATTTTTTTAAAGATATTATCTTCAAGGCTTTTTTCTATATAGTGGTCGGCTGTTTCGTTTTCTTCTGTG
>JAAYNG010000155.1 GCA_012520935.1 Tissierellia bacterium
CAAATTCTTGAGCGTTGAAGTGCTATACCAACAATACCACCAGCGATTAATGAGTATATAAGCAGTGCATGTTGTGAGCCAGGTCCTTCTTCACTGAAGAAAATAAATGCAGGTTTTGCAATAAGTAGAATAAGCAGACCAACTGCAAATAAAGGCATAATAAAGCCTGTTGACTTAGTTTGTGGCGAACTCTTTCCAAGAGAATATCCATGTTTTAAGAAGTATACACCGATATAAATACCAAAAACATATCCAGCCAGACCAACAAGTGCATTTAAGTCACCGTTTGCAAGTCTTAAAACCATTCTTAATGGGCAGCCTAGGAACATTAAAGCTCCAACCATAGTAAAGAAACCCAAGAAGAATCTTGCCAGTGGATTTGACCCACCCCTTACCTTAAAGTCTCCTGTAAAATAAGAAATTAAAAATGCACCAAATATAATGCCTATAATTTCCGGTCTAATATATTGGACAACTCCTGCCCTGTGTAGACCCAAAGCACCTGTAATATCCCTCCAGAAACATGCAATACAAATACCCATATTTCCGGGATTTCCAAGCTTTACAAGTATTACTCCGATAATTCCGATAATTCCTCCCAAGATAAACATCTTTAGCTTATCCTTTTTCAAAAAAACCCCTCCTTTAAAATTTTTTAGGGAAGATATTGCTTTTTTTAATTTAATGCAATATAATATCCCCTATACATACAATTATATATCAGATTATTGTAAAAATTAAATCAATCTTACTTATATATAAAATTCATTTTATAAAATAAACTAATATGAGAGGGGGGGAAAAAATGAATTTTAGAAAAAAGTTAATGCTCGTATTAACCTTAATGGTTTTAATTGCGAGTGTATTGACATCGGTGATAGGCTTTTTAGTAGCAAGAAAGACGCAATTTGATGCGATGGAAGAAGTTTTGAGAATCAATGGCGAGTTAGTAAGGGATAACATGCATAGATGGATGACAGAAAATACTGGCATTCTAGATTCTATAAACCAATCTATTACAGCAAGGTATGACAGGTTTGAGGACATAGAAGATAAAGACTTGGATTTTTATGATAAAGAATCTGGTATTATATCAATCTATGCAATACCAGATAATAGGGGTGAAATTAGAGACTCTGGTAATTGGAGACCTGAAGCAGGGGACGACATGACAACCAGAGATTATTATATTGGTGCAACTGAAACTGATGGCTACTTCTTTTCAGATGTATATGTGGATGCAGAGACAAAAAGTAATGTAATAACTATTTCTAAAACTATAGAAAAAAATGGTAGGTTATGGGGTGTTTTGGCATCTGATGTTAGCCTACAAGCTATTACAGAATTTATGAACACTCTAGATTTTTATAAGGGAGCAGGAACTGCTGCGATTATTTCCAATTCTGGTCTTGTTGTATACCATCCGGAGGCAAGTATATTATCTTTAAAAGCAGAAGAAACTCAGCAATTAAAGGAAATAGTGCCTCTTATTCAGTCTAATATGGGGGTAAGTTTTAAGGATGCTTACTTAGGTGAGGAACAATTAATTTTCCCTATAGAGTTAGATGAAATAAATATGATTGCAATAGTGGCTGTTCCAATGAATGTTATTAATCAGAATGTAAATACTATGATGATTTATTTCATAATAATTATGATAGTTACCTTGGTTCTTGGAGCCATTATTTCATTATTTATTTCGGCTAGCATAGGTAAAAATTTTGAATCTTTAACTGATTTCATAAAAGAAATTTCTGCCTACAATTTAACATATAAAGCTGAAGAACATAAAGGTAGCGATAATGATGAGTTTGTTATCATGCAAAGAAATTTGAACATGTTGAGAGATAACTTAATCCATCATATAGACGAGTTAGATGACAAGAATAGAAGAATACAGGATGCTTCCAATGGTCTAAGTCAAATTTCTACTCAAGTATTGCAAGGCTCTGAAGATATCACCAGAGTAGTTTCTGACTTGTCGGACACCTCCGAATCACAAGCCCATGACACTGAGGCCGGTGCAAATCAAATGCATAATTTATCCAAAGAGATAGAGATGACGGCAAATCTTATAAAGAGTGTTGGGGACTCAACTAAAGAGGTTGTTGATAATGTCAGTGAAGGAAGAAGTGTAATTGATGAACTTGTACATTTAACTCTGGAAGGTGGAAATGCATCAAAAGAAGTCTTTGAGATTGTTAAACAAACTGAGACTAATTCACAAAGAATAGGAGATGCAAGTAAATTAATTTCAGATATAGCAGACCAAACAAATCTTTTAGCTTTAAATGCAGCTATCGAAGCAGCAAGGGCAGGCGAAGCAGGAAGAGGATTCTCAGTAGTAGCTGACGAGATAAGGAAACTGGCAGAGGAAAGTGCAAAGTCAACCCATATAATTGCAGAAAGTGTTGAAGAACTTATTAATAGTGCTGTCTATGCTGTAGAAAAAATGGTATTGCTTGAAAATATAACTAACAGTCAAAATTCTGAAGCAAAAGATGCAAAAATTAAATTTAATGAGATAGAAAATGCAATTAATACAGTTAATGAAGCTATAAAGATGGTGGAAGAGTCAACAACTTCAATGGAAACTAATAAGGATGCAGTTCTCGGAGTCCTTGAATCTTTGGCAGCCGTTGCAGAAGAAAATGCAGCCTCAACTGAAGAAACTGCAGCGACAACAGAATCACAAAATGAAAAGATGCAAGATATTGAAGTATTCAGCTCAAATTTAAGAATAATGGCAGATGAATTATCTGCAGAAGTAAATAAATTTACAAGATAATATTAAAAGGCAGTGTAATCTGCCTTTTTCTAATGCTATATTATGATAAGGGTGTCAAAAGCAAAAATCAACGGTTTCCGTAAGGTTTTTACAGCCCCTTCCTTAAATGACTATAATTACAGCTTTTAATTTGTAAATTATATTTTTTAAAGGGTATGCCGTTTGCTTTCCGTCACCTAAGATGGAAATGTGGCGATTCAGTTTTAGTTATTTATGTAAATATATTTAAGTCTTCTGGATTGATGCTCCATTTTCCGTCTTCTCATGGCGATATGCGAAGTTGAATTATTTATATATATTTGGGTATAATATAGCCTCGGAGGTATAAGATGTCAAGACAAGAAGAGAGAGCTAGGTCTCTAGGTGAGAGACCAATCAACCATTTACTTTTGCAATTTTCAATTCCAGCTATAGTTGGGATGTTAGTACAGGCATTATATAATGTAGTAGACCAAATTTTTGTTGGAAGATTTGTTGGTGAAATAGCTTTAGGAGGTCTAGCTATAGCTTCGCCAATGATGTTTATACAAATGGCTTTCGGAATGCTTATTGGACTTGGAGGAAACTCTTTAGTTTCAATTAGGCTGGGTGAACAAAATAAGGATGAAGCGGATAAAATTGCAGGGAACACCTTGGGTTATTCTTTTCTAACAGGCCTTGCAGTTGCAATTGCAGGATTTATTTTTTTAGATAAAATACCTCAATTATTTGGTGCAACTGCTAATAATGAGATTTTTACGAGAGATTACCTTTCAATAATCATAATTGGATTTCCTTTTCAATCTGTATCAGCCGGTATGAATAATTATATTAGGAGTGAAGGTAACCCTAAGAAAGCTATGGGTACCATGCTTATTGGTGCAATAACGAATATATTTTTAGACTATATTTTTATTGCTATTTTAGGCTGGGGTGTAAAGGGTGCAGCTCTTGCAACAATCATATCTCAAATTATTTCAA
>JAAYNG010000156.1 GCA_012520935.1 Tissierellia bacterium
AAACAAGTTCTAAATTTCATGAGTCCACAAGAGAAAGCAGAAGAAGGAATAGAGCTTTGTCCGGTTTCTTAAGTATAGTACGGTTCTCAAGAACCATCCTGATAAAAAGCCGAGGACAAAGCAAAGCAATTATTATTTTTAAAAAATTATATATTTAAGCAGATCTTCTTAAAAAAGTGTAACATATGTATTGACATTCTAGAGTATTTATGTAAATATTAGGATATAATATAACCATAATCTTATATGAATTTTGCTTTGCTAATAATGAAAAATAATTAGAGGGGGTCTAATAATGAAAAAGCTAGTTGTTGTAATATTAACTATTTTAATGATTTTGGGAAGTTCTTCTGTATTTGCTGAGGATTTAGACTTGATTCATAGGTACGATGCTTCTAAGAATTACA
Source organism: Tissierellia bacterium (assembly GCA_012520935.1). Taxonomy (GTDB): domain Bacteria; phylum Bacillota; class Clostridia; order Tissierellales; family Peptoniphilaceae; genus JAAYNG01. Next base: position 408 of record JAAYNG010000156.1, read on the forward strand.
GCTTTAATGAATTTGTTTCATCTGACAAGGTTTTTGAATTTGTTGGAAACAATTTACCTGATTATGTAATTGAGTTTTCAGGAAGTTACTATAATGCAAGTGATATTGACACTTACATAAATAATAATCCAAAAAATGCTGCTTTTATACATGCAGTAAATAATTCTCCAACAGTTCCCAAACCAACGCCGGGGGGATCTTCAGATGAGCTAACTGTAGTTGAAATTTACTAGTATTTATGTAAAATTTATGCTTGTTCATTTTGGGACGGTTCTTTTTCAACCGTTCCTTTTTATTTTGTGGTATAATTATATTTGATAAAAACAATTAATGTTATAATAAGATTTTTTACTTTTTTCCTTATAACATAATACTTTTAATTTTTGCTCTCGTACCATTGATAACTTTATTTTTAAAAAATTCAAAAAAAATAATAATGTAAAATATTTCTTTAACCGTCTTGTCTCTGATACGGAATTTACGAACTTCATAATTGATTTATTTGTGACTTATATTTTTATTAGTTCATCTATTATTTTTCTTTTTTGGAATACAAACATTTTTAATTTTGGAATTAATCGTCTATTCTCTGAGTTTGTTGTATTTTTATCCTTTGTAGCCTTAGCGATATGTTTAAATTTTTTTCTTTATTTTTTCATAAAACTTATAGTAAATTTTTTTAATAATTCTGAAGAAAAAAGAAATAAGAATGTTTTTTTAGAATATTGCTAATATTTTGTCTTTTAGCCTTTATAATATATAGCTTTTACATTACTGGATACAATGAGCAAAAAATTTGAAAGCTATAAAGACCATAAAAAACAATACAGAGGTTATAGTTTACGAAACTAAAGAATATTATATAGTAATGCCTGCAAAAATTAAATTAAATGAATCAAAAAATAAATATCTAATAGATGTAGACACATCCACTTATAAGTATATTTTCAAAAATGATGTAGATGTGAATTATATGCCAATAGAACCACCTGGATTAAAATGGTAAATTGAAAATAAGTTACTATTAAATCTCCTAATTAAATTATAAGAACCATATCTAATGCCATTTAAAAATCTGTTGAGGGAATCCCCCCAACAGATTTAATTTAGCCATTTTAAAATTCAAATTAAATACTTAATCATTTTAATAAGGTATTTACCCTTATTCAGTTCGTCATCTTCTATTAATCTTTTTCCAAATTCGTAAAATCCATTTCTTTCATAAAAATTTTTTAAATGGATAGTATCTTCACATTCAAGATAGACAATCTTACCCCCTAAAATTCTCTGTGCCTCTCTTATTTTATCGCAAGCAATTTGAAGCAACTCGTCTCCTGAAATTAGAGTATTAAAATTATTACTATAGTTTTTTCCGAGCTGACCTATCAATGGTGCTGAAACTAGGTAAGCTTTTAATTCGCTATGATAAGTTGCAAACTTACTAATACGGCTTCTTAGTCTGTTGGAAAAGTTATGCTTTCCGGTTAAGCTGATTACCTTGTCTGCTATTGTAAAATAACCTATAAAGGCAGTCAGACCTTTATGTGAGCAAACCACTAAGAATGTATTGGATAGCTGTTGTTTAGAGAATTCAATAGCCTTATGATGAAGGAAATATTCAACATCCTCATTGTACGGACATGAAAAGGTAAGAAGTATCTTTTTAGTTTTCTCTTCACCTAATTCCTCCAACATTTCCTTTAAATCAACAGTATTATAACCCGTTAGTGTCATAATCTTTAAAAATCTCCGATATTTTTTCCCCTCGAATATCTTTTACAATCCTATCAAATTCAACTCCTGTTTCTTTAAAGGATTGAGAATTCTCTATGGCACATGCAAATTTTTTAACAGTTTTTCGGTCTTTTAATTTTACTGACTTCAAAATAGATTTAGTAGCCATAATAATCCCCTCCCTATATGAATAATAACTTAAATTCAAATAAAAGTCAATATTGTAAATTAACTTGAAAGAGTTTTAAAATAGATATTTTTATCTTTTTAAAATTACAACCTATCCACCTCACATATCAATAGTAAAGTTGATTTTAACTATATATTTTCACACAGAAATAATATTTTCAACTAACAATCTTGCATAATAAAATCATTTGTGGGTATTTTATAATTAAAGGAGTGATGTTTAACATATGCGGATAAATTATGATGCAGCTGTAAAATCTTTGTTTAATGTATCAAATTCTTTAATTTTACACCTAATAAATTATGTATTTAATGAAGACTTAAAGGAAGATGAAGTAGAGTTAATTAATCTGAATAGAGAAGATTCAAGGGTGACAGTCGGTGAAGCAAATAGGTTCATGGACATGATTTTGGAAAATCACACAAGTGGGAATCGCTATCATATTGAATTTCAAATGAAGGACAACCATGAAATAATGATAAGGATGTTTAATTATGGTTACTCATCCAGGACTATTGAAGAGGAAAAGGAAGAAATAAGAATCTACTTCCCCAAACAGGCTATAATATACTTAGACAAGACAGAAAAAATTAAGGATAGAAAGCTTTACATAATCCTTCCTGACGAAACAGAAGTTCTATATAAGGTTGAAATACTAAAACTATTTGAAAAAGATATTTTAGAACTAGAAAAACATAAGCTTATAATGCTTCTTCCATTAAAATTAATAGACTTTAAAGCTTACTTGAAAAAAGGAAAGATAAGAGGAGAAGATGCGAAAAAAGTTTTAGACTTATTTAAAGAAACTTCTCGTAAAATATTAGATTGTGCAAGAAAAGAAGACATAAGTTCAGTAGACCTTAATATTATATTAAAGGTTTTGGACTATTTGATGCGAGGAATATCGGAAAGAATGCCGGAAGAGGCGATAAAGGAGGCAAGGAAAGAAATGGATGCGGTGAAAGAAATATTAAGCGGAGACCCTTTTGGTATAGACAAAATATTAAATCAAGGTAGAAAAGAAGGCAGAGAAGAAGGCAGAGAAGAAGGCAGAGAAGAAGGCAGAGAAGAAGGCAGAAAAGAAATGGTACTCACCATGTTAAAAAACGGCGTTGCGGACGAAGCTATACTTAAATGGACTGACCTTTCAAAGGAAGAATTAGAAAATATTAAAATGGAAAATCAATCAGATTAAAACATCCATTAATTAGAAAAAAAGAGACAGACCAATTGTTACAATACATAGGTCTGTCTGTTTATTCTATCAGTTTGAAAGTGGTCGAAAAAGAACTATCCCCAAACGACCATATTAATCATCTATTTCCCAGTATCCATGCCTTCCTCGTCCAATGAATTTCAAATTGTCAATGTTTTTCATATACCGACCAATTGTTTTTTCGGTTAATCCTAACTTTTGTGCAATTTCTTTCCTTGTAACTTTTTTATTATTTTTGACTTCCTGTATAATTATAGATATAATCTCATCTCTTGATTGTTGAGGGACATCTTGAGGGACATCTTGAGGGACAGTCCCTCGACCAACTTTCTGGCTCGCTACCCTTTTTAGTGGAATAAAAGTTTTAAAGATATTTCCTTCCTCAAAAACCGGCTCACCACCAGAATAAAGTTTCGTGTACTTATACGTATTTCTCATGCCTGAACCCAATTCATCAGCCAAACCAATTTCACGAAAAACCTTAGAAATTGGTGGATTTTTAGGGAAAGGTTCAAATTTTTCAATATCTAAAATCCCAATCCCATGGGCTAAATTGCTATTTTCAATCAGTATTTTTTCACTGTCGATAATCATCTTTGCAGGATAGCCGCTAGAATAATCCCTATGGGCTAAAGTATTAGAAATAATTTCTCTAAGAATTAAATCCCTTGCATTTACCCTATATATTCCATCCAAGATAAATAAGTCATTCAAATGTTTTTGACCAAAGGCAAGCAAACGGTTATAGCTATCAATCAAGTTAGTAATAATAACATCCCTGTCGTCATACCTGTCCAGATTTTCAATTCTAAAAATTGCATCCGTTTTATGTTGAGGTAAGATTGACATAATTGTATTATCTTTTCCAAATAAAAGAATGGAAGCCAAAGTAATCCCCTCTTTATTTGTATCAGGGTCAA
>JAAYNG010000157.1 GCA_012520935.1 Tissierellia bacterium
GTCTCTGTTATTTTTTTATTTCTCTAAAATATATATCCTCACTAAAACTCATTAATTTTATAACAATATGGTAATTTTCATATCATTCCACTAACTCGCAATTAATCATATACCATCCTTATAATATTTTCTCCATTATTCCAACTCTTCACTGGTAAAATTCAAATGGTGATAAAGCATGATATTTCAGCTTTTTTATTAGTTCATATCCGTTGCGTTTGTTTTTCCAGCTTGTTTTCAGATTGTTTTATCCGTTCCAATCCCAGTTCCAGTAACAATAACTTCTACATTCTCTTTACAATATTAAAATCTTCTTTACGATTACGTTTATCAATCGCATTATCAATATATTTATCAATATTATTTTTAAATTCATCAAACTCTATCAAAGAACAATATGAATCTTCCAGAGAGTCATATATACCATCACACTGATTTTTCTTTTTAGATTTTTTTACATTCATCATGTTCTTTCTTACAAGATTATCAAATTCTTTCATACTTTTTACTTTAGAATCCTTATTACACACTGAGCATTTATGTTTTGTTTCCGTATACAAATACTGAGCTGCATCTTCAGTGTAAACAGCAATAATCGCATTCGTTCTGTTATTTTCTCGATCTTCTAAAGAATATCTTAGTTCATCATACAACCAATCATCATATTTTCCCCAAATATCTTTTTTATAGTTTACAGCTTCTGGTGTTATAATAACGATTGTGACACTGGTTTCCTTCAATTTTTTATATAGATAATTTTTAATTGTCTCTTCAGACATACTTGATCGATCTTCATCTTCCGAATAATTAACTATGTCTTCGTCTTTATCAAAACAATCACTCAACTCTTCTTTGTAATCAACTCCATCACTAAATCTAAATGATATAAAAACATTTCTAGCCATTGTTACCTCCTCTTATTAAGCTTGTCAATTATTTCTATAATTTCTTTTACATTTGTTTCAACATCTATAAACTCTTCAATTTTTATCACAGAAAACTCTTCCTGGTTACCGATTTCTTTAGCAGCTCCCCCTGTAAAATTTAAGGTTATTATGTCTAATCCAAATTTGTTTGCTAAATCTACTTCTTCTATCATCCCATCGGCAATAAGCAGATTATCTCCTTCTTTTTTATTTCCAAACATTGTAAGTACAACTCCTGAAGAACTGATCATCTCTTCTCGATATTTTGACCATGTTTCTTTTAAACTTGCTTTAGTTATAGAACTTAACGGAAAGGGCATTAATGTTAAATAATCGCTTATTTTTTTATTTTTACTTGAATAACAATATTCTGCTACTCCATCAATGACATAGCTTCCTATCCCTTTACCATAACCACTTACAATATGATAACCATTCCCCACAAGGCTAAAAGCTAATCGACTAATTAATTTTTTCGCTTCTTCCTCATTCATTGGAGAATAGCGATCTGCACTTCCAGAGATGAATATTTTTTTCTTTCTATATCTATTATAAATATCATTTAATACAGAAGTTATATCTTCATATGAATCCATTAAGAAAGTTTCAATATTATATCTTTTTTTTAAATCTTCTATAACTAGCTTTTGTTTAACTTTTTCATAATCAAATTGGGCAATGTCTATAAACCTATTACCATCTTCTTCAATAAGAAAGTCTACTTCTTGAACTTTCTTAATAAAACAATAATGAGGTCGTGTATTTCCGTTAGACAATGCTTTAAGCTTTCCAAGTATAAAATTAAAATTCGGATCAGAAAAACTAAATCCTAAAAACATGAATGTATTTGTAATTAAATGCCCTTCTAAAACATCTTTAAATAATGTTCTATCTGTTATTCCGTATCTCTCATAGTCATCTCTAGTCAGAACAGCATTATCTGGGTCATCTATATCTCCATGCATTTTGTATATAATGGCATCATATTTTTTACTTTGTAAGTGTAAATCTTTGTCTCTAGTAATTACTAAATGTTCACGCTTGTTTTGTATTAACGAGTTTTCAATTAGTTGATCATAGTTAGTCGTCCAATATGTATCTATGGGCAATTTTGCAAGGAGCTCATAATTTTTATTTACAGGTAGTGTTTTAGGAAAAGCTTCTCGAATTAATTGATTAATTTTAGCTCTACCTTCTTGATTGCAATAATACTGAGCTAAGCTAATTAAGTCATATTCTTTGCTTACGTCCAAATTTAATTTCAAAGCTGGTTTTTCTAATAGCCCTTTCCAGTCATAGTGCCCTGCACCTTTAGATAATCCTGCCCCAATAAAAACAGAAAGCTCATTAATACTTAACGCCTTTTCTAATTCGTCAATAAGTTCTTTTCTAGGCATTCCCATTATCATCCAAATATCCTTTCTATTATTTTATACATCTATGTTAAATAACTGTCTTTAAGTTATTATATATATCCTCTAAAAACACACCCATCAGCTGTTTGTTTCTTTCACCATCATTTAAAAGAATAGAGAAGAAATCTTGATTTTGTTCATACCCTTCAACAAGAGCATCTTCAACTGCATCGAAATACGCAAATCTAAAATCATTAATAGAATTACTTTTAGCACTATCTTTCAATTTGGTGTCTTTAAGTAATATGTTTCTAACTTGAAGAGCTGATTTTGTAACCACATCAAAGTCAAACTGTTTATTATAAGCAAGGTTAATGTCATCAACAATTTTAGAAAGCTTCTCTTTAACAGACTCTTCAAAGTTAACTTCGTTTGGTTTTGGAGAATTTATTTCTGGTGCGGATTCTATCTCACTATTAAATTCTCCAGTTTGGATTTGCTTAAAATTGCTTGCAGTTATCTTGTCAGCTATATCAAAATCATTTCCTATTTTTCCGACTTCAATTTCTTTAATAAGATATGAGAGA
>JAAYNG010000158.1 GCA_012520935.1 Tissierellia bacterium
ATGCCCTCTTTTACTCAACATAATACTCCCCCAAGTTTACAAATTTTTATGATACTACCTACTCATTATGCTCTTATTAACTTTCATAAGCCAATAAATCTCTCATAGACGACAGCTTGTATTTTTTCACTTATCAATTTACAATAAGCGCTTATAACTATCACCATAAGCATCATGTATAGCTTAAATAAGCACTACTATATCAATCCCTTGCCTCATTTATCAACTTAATCCCAAGTACCGTAACTGGAATTATGTATCTAGGAGGGAGGTTTGAAAGAATAACTACAGCAGTCTTAGATTCAGGATCAAAACCCAAATAGCTATTAAAGTTTCCTGTCCCTCCATTATGCCAGATAACCTTATTCTTTTCTTCCTTTTAACCATCCCTACTCTCCCTAAGTATTAATACATGCCTAGCCTAGCAGATAATTATTAACTAGACACGCCCTAGTTTATTAAATATATGTAAAATCTGATCACAAGGTAAGAACTTTACAGCCATACAGACATTATTTTTTCCTAATTATAATACAGTTTTCAAGAATATTCTTATGTCAGAGATGATTGATGGGCTAATTTTTTAACTTTTACACAAAATTCTTGTAAATCTTAATCTGCAGGTGGAACAGTAGCCATCAAATTTGCCTTGGAATATCCTGAAAGTTGCTTAGGTTTGATACTTTATGTTTCGGCTCCACCATTTTTAGAAAAACCTAAAGAGTATAAGGGCTATCAAGGCCCCCCCTAGCCCTCTAATAAATTACTACCCGATGTGGGTGTTTAGACATTTTTTCCCTTATATAATGGGCATGGAAACAGATACCATTTACGCAACGCTTCCTCTTTCAGATCGTAGAATAGGAATGATTAATGATGTATCGGGATAGGAATTTTAGTCATTACTATCCCAAAAATTATTTAAATCTACACCAAGTTCCTTAGGAATCTGCATAGGAAGGGAATGGGTTGTATTTTCCCAAATCTTTACTGTAGAATTTGGGATTAGCCTTGCATTTTCCTCAGCATCACTTTTGACAGTGATTGGAGACCTGTCTGCCAGTCCTACATAAACTGGCACTTCAAGTGAAAGCATTTCTTCCCTTGTAAGAGTTCTTGGACTTGGTAGTCCTACTTTGAAGTCTGAAACTCCAGCTTTAATCATCTGACCCATAGGGTCATCAGGAGAAGAAATATCAGAAGCATCTTCACCAGTTAATTGTGATAGCCCATAATTTTGCAAAGATTCAGGAAGGAAGCCTAGGCTAGCTACAGCTGCCCAGAAATATAAAGGTGCTGAGAGCTCACTAATTGCAAAGGCAGGCTCTCATAAGGTGAGGGTTTGAACCTGCTCAGGATGACCTAATGTAAAATTAGCAGCATTTCCTCCTCCAAATGAATGTCCTACTATATGCACTTTTTCTATACCTAAGCCTTTGATTGTCTGACTTAGCCACTCAGAAGAATCATCCATGTCTTTCAAAGGAACAGATTGGACAGAAAGTCCTGCATCACCTATTGGGTCTAGGGCATATACTGGCCGATTTCCAATAAAATACGGAATATTTACCTCCCACATTGGTACCCCACTACTATGGCCAGGCAATAAAAGTACAGGTGTTTTTTCCCAATTTTTATGGCCCTTCCATTCATACACTCGGACTATTCCCCAGTCAGTCTCAATATTATAAGTCCCGCTAGCAGGGGGAATTTTTTCCATAAGCTTATTATATGCTTGGAGATACCTATTTTTCCCATCAAGGGAGGTAAAATGACCCACACTAGCTTACTGAAAAAAATATTTTTAATTGTATATACAGCAAAAATAATAAATAATGAACCAAGAGTAAGATTCATAAAA
>JAAYNG010000159.1 GCA_012520935.1 Tissierellia bacterium
CTGTTTTTTCAAAGAACATTTGCATAGCTACCTCTGCCTTTTCAGCATTTGTTGCAGATGCCCATGTGAAATCCAGTCCCTTAGCAAGTGCATATGCTTCAATATTAGTTGCATTCATGGCAACACCCAAATTGTCCATCATTGTAAAATTTCCCTTTGCCGCACCAGCAACGGAATCCAGTGCCATTTGCATGTCGATACCCATAACAGATGCCATGTCTGCGGCACGTTGCATAGCCTTCTCCGTAAGTTCAAGCGATTTCCGCTGTTCCACCCCAGAGCCTTGAAATAGTGCACCCATCTTGTTGGCTGTTGCAAGATACTGACTTTGTGATACTCCCATATTTTTATATGCTTCTTCACCAGTTTTCTGAATTGACAAAGCATACTCTCCAAATACCGCTTCAGATCCACCAAGGTTTTGTTCCAATTCACCAAACTGCTTAACAATTTCCTTGCCAAGCTTTATTGTTGCTGCTCCTGCGGCTACAGCCACAGAACCCATGGCAGCACCGATACCTTTAAGCACACCGCCTAACTTTTCAAATTTACTCCCTGCATTATCTGCAGATTTACCGGATTCCTCTAACTCATCCCCAAGTTTGTCAGCTTCCTCGGCAGACTCTTCTAGTTCCTTTTCCATATTGTTAAGTTCTGCTTTTGCATTGTTAAGCTGAATAGACCAGTTTTTAGTTCTTCGGTCATTTTCACCAAAGGAGTCAGAAGCATTCTTCAAGGCAGCTTCAAGGGTGCTGATTTTATCCTTTTGTGCATCAATTTCTTTGTTAAGAGCATTATTTCTTGCTGTTATTGCCTGTATTGATTTATCCTGCTTATCAAATTGAGATGAAACTAAATTCATTTCAGAGCCAAGAACCTTGAAACTTTGGTTTATATCGCTTAAAGCTTTTTTAAATTCCCGTTCACCTTCAATGCCTATCTTGAGACCAAAATTGTCTGCCATGCTTCCACCTCCTTATTCTTGGGCATAAAAAAGACACCCTTTATTATCAGTAAATTTGTCAAAATAAAAGTACCTCCTAATTACTTTTAGCAGGTACTCTCGGTACTCAAATTATATTTATGTATTATATATTATGTGATTGTCCGCTTTTTATGATTTACTCTCATATTCGCCATGCGTGACCGCAGGATAGACAAGTCACCCTTAATTTTTTACGCCCAATGTTCCCGGCTAATACTCCGGGTAAACCAAACAGCCCTACCCCAACTACAGCCTTACCTACACCGAACCCTTTCTCATTCGATGTGATACTGGGTGAATAACATTTCGGACAAACCACAGGTTTCGCATCTTCACGTTTTTGCTGCTCGACAACTCTCCTCACTTCATCTCTCCTAATAATATCTTCTGGTGAAAGTTTTTGTTTTTTAAACCCTCGAAGAAGCAACCACGTTAGGGAGATGAGGCTAACGTATACCAAACCGATTATACTAAATGTTTCTATTCCGGATGGTGCAATAATAAGTAAAGGGAGCAGTATCAAGAACCACTTAAAGAATTTCTTCATTTCACCACCCCTATATCCATTATTTCAAAACCCAACATGTCCCATACTAAAACAATCTCACTTAACCAAATCCTCTCTTTGGTTTTTATTTCTTCAAAGTAAGTACCGTCCATTCCTTTTCCAACTTTAAACACAGTACCCTCAACATTCTTAATTATATTACCCAAACACACTTCTCTTCCATTTGTGTCTTTTCGTCCTATTCTTTCTCCCATCTTCATCATTCTCCTTTCAAGATTTCTTTGCTACCTCCAAACAAAGCATTATAATAGCAAGTGGTATCAACAGTATCCACATAATATTACCCCTCCTTTTCTAATATTGCCTCATGTTGACCTTCCATCCATTACCTTTTACCTTATTTATACTGACTTTCGTATGTTTTACGGTTAGCTAAATAAAATCGTCTAAAATTTTGTACTCATAATAAAATAGATATTATTATTGTTTTATACTATTGTTATTATGCCTGATTGCACCAACTCATTAAAATCATCAACTGTAAATCCATTTTTATTTGTGAAATCTCTAATATGAAATTCTAATCGCTTTCTTAATATTTTTCTTATTTTCTGTTGGTCTTTAGTTGATGATGCCATTTTCTCTACTAATAACTGTCTTATTTCATTAGCTTCATCTTCAGTGAATATGTCCTTACCTTTCATTACATAATTCCCCCTTTATTTTACCTTTTATTTATAAATATTATATATAAAAACCGACTATTTTACAATAAATTCCATAAAATTTCTCTAATTAGTCTAATTAATTTAAACTTTTTTATCTTTTATGTCATCTTCAATCAAAAATCATCCGCCATGCTTCAATCTCCTAGTTTATGGACGTAAAAAGTACACCCTGTTAAGAGTGCCATTGACTTGATAGCAACATTAATACGTTCTATCGTATTCTTTTATCCGTCAAGATTGCATACACGTAAGCCGGACCTCTCACTAGGTTGTTTATTTGACCAGGTCCTTCAAGAGGAGTTATCTCTGCTGCTTTCTCGAAGTTACTCTTGGCTAAAGGATATTTTGTTCTATCCGGGACAACCGAGTTGTTTACAATTGAGTAAGTAAACGGCAAATTTGTTTTTGTAAAAAACTGCTCTCCAGCATGGTTTATGATGTTATTCCATATTTCTTGAAATTTCATTCATTACCTCTAATTTTAGGTTTTTATTTATTATATAAAATAAACAAACAAAAAACAAGATAAGCACATAGGTAATGTTTTATGGGTGGGTGTTCATAGTGTGATGTCATTTTGTAATATAATTTAAATTCCAAAAGGTATAATATCATCAATAAACAATTCAACCTTTGGCTTAGCCATTCCAATAAACTGTTTGTGTATTTCCCATTGATCCAGGAGATCTCCTATTGCCATAAGCCACACTGCTTCTTCATTCC
>JAAYNG010000160.1 GCA_012520935.1 Tissierellia bacterium
AGCAGTTAAGCTATAAGTCCCAAACACAAAAGCCATTGAATGCATCTACACACTCAATGGTCCAAACTATTTATATTACTACATCCTATTGTTTTTCTAACTTAACGACTACCTCACAATGCCTTGAGAGTATTATAAAGATGTTGTAAACATATATTGTCCCCTTGGTGGAAGGAATATATTTCTCAATTTTAAATATAAAAATGAAGCTAATCAATTAGCTCCATTAACCGTTTCTTCAATATTTCAATATTATTATTAATAATTTCTCATATTAAATTTAAGCTTACATCTTTATAGCCATAAACTATATTATTCCCCAACCCACGCATATTGAACCAATAAGTCTCATGGTATATTGAAAGATGCACTTTATACAGACTGTTAGCTAACTCATCTACTTGCCATAAATTAAAACACAGATATACTTAAATATATTTGTTACTCTCATATTTACATTTAAGATTATTTTTATACTTCCAATAACATATTTTATTTAAAATCTTCAAAACTACCTAAATATAAACAATCAGCATTTGGATCGATTAATTCCTTTAATACCATGTCTTTGTTTTCACGCAAGCCTATTTTGAAAGTAGCTAATTCATTGTAATTGAAATCCAGATGTTTTCGTGGATGAACATGAGGTTTTTCTTCTAAATAACCTTGTGAATCACAATAATCATGCCTAATGTACCCATAGTCTCTAGCCAATAAATGGTATAAAATTATTGAGATATCTTGCTTACTTTCTAGACTATCAAAATTTCTTAGACTCTCACTAATTTTAAAATTTAGGTCCTCCAAATCAAATGTTATATTATTGCTTAATTCATTAAAAATTGATAGTAATATTGATATTGTTTTGGAATCTAACAAAACTCTTGCAAATGAATCACTAACTGTCCATTCATGCAATGAAATTGGTTTTACTATATAAGGATAAGTAATAGTTGATTCTTTTGATTGTTGGTAAAAGTATATCCTTCTTCTATTCTTTTTAGGAGAGGAAATCTCAAAACTTCCATGACCGTAATCTTTATCTGCATGTCCAATTAAAATGTACCTTGTAGTATATAAAATTAACTTTATAACATCTAATTTATTATTAATTTTATTTTTTAATATCTTTTGCATATCATGATCAATAAAACCTTTGAAAATTGTTTCTTGCTCATTAATCATCAGTCATCATCTTCCAATTCATCTGAATGATATTCGATACCTTTTCTTCTGTCCAATCATCACCAAGCAATGCTATGACTGCTTGTTTTAAATTTGATTGTTTATTTATAGGAACATTTAAGCTATCGAATATTTCATCACAAACTTTATCCAAAGTCCTATTATCACTTTCTAAACTTTGAATAATTGTTTTCTCTCCAATAACATGATCAGAATCAGGCTCATCCACCACTAATGAATTTGTGCTGTTTATTTGTTCTAATCCCTTTTCCCAAATATTAGCTAAAGATTCTTCATTCCTTAGGATTAGAATAGAACTAATAAACGATCTAGTCATTCCCATATATAATGTGTTCCTAGCCTTAACATTGTTAGTAACTCTATTTGTTGAAACACAAATTATAAATGGGAATTCTAAACCTTTTATATTATAATCATTAGTTATAAACAGACTATTTTCTTCTGTATCTTTAGTTTCATATCCTTTTATGGTTTTCCAATTATATTTTATATTAATTTCAACACTTAATCTATCTATGAAACTATATGCAAACTTATTTGGTTGGATGAAGATTATCCCAATATCTCTAGCTTCTACAGTAGAATTATTTTTGCGTATCCTATCTATTACTTCAATTATATCATCCATTAATGAATCGTTGGATGAATTTATGATTTCAGCAAATTCATTATCATTAGTAACAGAATTAGTCTCTATACGGTGAATCGGTTCTCTGGTGAATGTATAGCGATGTAGCCCCGTTTCTTCTCTATTTTCTTTATTTAAGATCCTATATCCAAAAAGTTCCCATTCCTCATCCTTAAACCAGTTAATCTTTACATCCTCAAATAAACCTAGTCCAACAGCATGTGAAAACATTAAGGTTCTGTTATCTGTCCTATAACATCGATTTAAAACATAATCAGTGCTGATAACCTCCGGTACTTCACCAACAATTGTTTGAAATATGTCTCCAGCCATAATAATAGACTCGGATGTTACAGCTTCACAAAGTTTAAAAAAGTTTTCCGAAAAATCTTGACTTTCATCTATTAGGATATAATCGAATAATTTTGGGATATTATCAAATGAATCAAACTTATTCTCAATTTCGATTAATGCCCTACTACAAACATCATCAAAATCATTATTTTCAGAGTAATTATAAAAATTTAATCCAAATTCATTGCAAATATAGGTATACACACCTGAATTTGGGTTAAGTCTTGACCCCCAACCCCGCATCACCCATAAATTTTGGTTCCATTTGATTTGAGTATTTACTTTCATTCGATCGAAAAAATCTGGAACTCTTTTACGTATACTATTTTCTAAAACCTGACTGTAGCATGTAAAAACAACTCTTTTTCCTTCATTAAAGTAATTCCTTAATTTATGTAAAAGTAATTCAGTTTTTCCCGTTCCTGCCAGTCCTTGAATGGTAATTCTTTTTTTATCTTTATCAGTGCTTGAGAAAAGAAATCTAGTTTGATCACCATCATAAAGTGTAATTTTCTGTTTAATAGAATCTAGATAGGTTGTTGGGACTTCAAAATCAATATTTTCTGATGTATTAATGCTACCAACCGTTAGACCAGCTAATAAATTAATCTTCCTTTGCTCGGAGTATTCATTAAGTACTGCTTTAGAGAACTCTATTTCGACTTGTTCAATATTATAAGAACTTCCATTTAATAAAACCGTATTACTTATGGAACAAGTATTTTCTTTTCTCCATCTGGAATCTAATCTCCCCAGTTGATTTACAAATCCATATTGATCATTTAACGTATTTATATCGTAACAAATTTGCTCAATATAATAATCTAATTCTTCCTGATTATTCCCATAATCTATAAAAATAAATTTATGATTGGGGATTAATAATAAAAAAGCTTGATTATATAAATAATTGCTATCTTGTTTATCAAGTGGAGAATGAATAGCATACATTTGGAGACTTTTTTCTTTTGAATATTGCATTAATAATTCAATCAACCCATCATCAATATCCGATACTTTATCTTGCACATAAAATGTAGATACCATATCTTTATTCATTTTCAATATTCCCTCTTTTATATTTAATTTAGTTTTATAACTTAAAACTCTAAAATACTTTTATAGTCCTTAAATTAATATTTTGGAGATTCCATAATTTGGTGCCAAAATTATAACAAATATATTAGTGGATTGACAACCACTTTTAAAGAAACTCTTAATACTTATGAATAAGCTCTACTATCTTCATGTACTTTACCAAACCATCTATAACCTGAACCTCCAGTATCTTCATCATTTCTGCAAACTGTTTTAGCTATTCTTGAGGGCACTCATTTCCTTTCAAAGTTCTTAAACAAAGATTCTTCGTTGCAAGCTCCTCAGAATGGCAAAAAACTAAGACGTATTAATATAATAATGCTCACCTATAGTATATAATTCAACCACCATTTTATCAACCAAATTTGTACATTCATACTTCAAATATCCATAAGCATTCAATATCATCTGTCAAATGCCCTATTTTAAATGGTCAAAAAGGGGTATTCTATCACCGATTTTTGACCCAGTTTTCACCCTCAAACTACTGTATGTTATGGTCAAGGCCTATTATTCCTCCCCAAAACCACAATACGTCATCAGAATTATACTCTCCACATGCCTTGAGTGTTTATCACAGACAAAATGAAAATTGGATGACTGTATCTGCTAAATACTTATTTATCATTTTTATAATCTTACATTGACCTTACTCCTTTTATTTAAGTATTATACTATACTTTTTAATAAGTCGGTATATATATCATTTCTTGCCCTGTTATTATCTCATAATTTTCCTTGGCTATAATATCTCTTGCCTCATAGTTTTCTGTTATTATTTCAAAATTAAGGCTTATTTCTCGTGTTGTTTCTGACCTACTTATAATGTTTTGTATTCTACCTATTGCTTCATTGAACTTATTTACTTTATGTCTACTATCTAAGGTATCTCTTTCATTTCTTAGATTACATAATATTTCTTTCGCTTGATCCCTTGAAGCAATAACTCTGAAATCAGGGTTTGAAATACCCCTCTTGTTATCATTAAGGACTTTTAGCCTGTAATCAATTTGCTCTACTTCTTTAAGATATCCAGCTTTTAATAGGGCTTGTTTATCTTCTGGTGTGTTTTTTAAATCATTATTATATTTAGTTGTAAGCTCCATTTTGTCATTGTTTAATCTATCTTTATAATTTTGAAGATTGGTTTTAAACTCCATTTCTCTTTTAAATATTTTTAACTCATCCTTCAAAAATTCTTCTGTATGTATTTTCCCTTCCATTATAATGCCATCTGGAAGCATATTAATTACATTATAAACACCTTTACTATGTTCGCTACTTCCCGACCCAGAAAATCGAGCGTTGCTATCTATATTAACTTTATATTGGTTTCTGAACTTATCTGTTGTCTTAAATATTCCCTTATCGGTGTTTTTAACTTCTTCAATATAGCCCCCAGCTTTCAATTTCTGATATAAGGTTTGATTGCCTATCTCTATAATTTGTTCCTTGGATAATCTACCTTCTGAATATAAGAAATATCTTGCTACTTTTTCAAGGGTTTTATTTTTCCAGTTTAATTTAATGTTTGCTTGTTTTCTTGCTTTTGAACTTCTCCTTTTTTTAGCCATTTTATGACATCCTTTCATTTTGATACTTAATTATATGTAAATATTTTGATTTCACAATATTATTATTTTAGTATGGTATCTCTATCAATTTTTTGTATTTTAAAGACCCAAAACCTTTACTGTCCATTCTTTTAGGAAAAGGGCAGGTGCTAATATACAATAGTGGTTTCCTATTGTATATTAGCAATTTTTTCGACCGTAGGAAGAAAAAATATGCCCCGTAGTTCCCCCGCTTTTGGGGAACGAAGTCCGAAGGATTTTCCTAAAAGG
>JAAYNG010000031.1 GCA_012520935.1 Tissierellia bacterium
CCCTTGTCTATATAGAAGTAGGTCTTAGATAGTTTTTGTACCATCGACAAAGGAATCTTGCTTTCTACACCGGCTGAATTAGTAACCCTATAGATAACATAATGTGATGATACTCCACTGTAGTTATCAACCCAGTGAACAAGGTTTCCATACTTTGTTTTTCTAACAGCATAGTCTATCTTAACTGATTCATCAACATTTAATTCTTCCTTGGGCTTAATACCTGTAGAGGTCTGACTTTGCGCTTCAAAAGAGGATGCTAGTTCACTACTTAATACCTCCAGAAACCTTCTGTTCTCATTGGAAAAATTAGCATCGTCATATAGGGTTGTTGCATTGAAAAAGACGCTACCACTAATATCCTTATATAAGTCATTGAATTTCAGTTGGTTAAAAATTTCTCTCGGATTTGTCCAGGCAATTTCTTTCTTGTCCTTGGAATTTAACTTATAATTAGCATGACCAATATATAGTTTTACATTTGTACCCTTCACAACATCTGCCCACCAGGCTACTATCTCTCCATATGGCGACCTTTCTTGTTGGAAGGTCCAATAAACTTGAGGAACAATATAATCTATCCATCCTTCCTTGACCCACTTCCTGGTGTCAGCAAATTGGTTATCGAAGGAAGAATAAGCTCCTCCAAAAATATTTACACCCGCCCCTTCATAAGAATTAGGTCCGTGTTTTTCCAAAGTTCCCCAAATCCCAACAGGGCTGATACCAAACTGAACATTATCTCCGTTCACTCGGTTATAACTCTGGATTGAAGTCTTAATATATTGGATTAAAGCATCAGTTTGGCTCCTTCTCCAATATTCTACATTAGCACCCTTAGCTTTTGAACTGTAAGCTTCTGATTCCTCATTATAAAAACCATTGGAATTAATTAAGTTTTTGCTTGGATAGAAGTAATCATCAAAGTGAACAGCATCTATGTCGTATTTTTTTACAACTTCCATTACAGTATCTTTAATGAAGTCTCTTGCCTTTTCATCCCAAGGCTTTAAATAAAGTTTCTTTCCAGCTTGAAAAACAGAATTTGGATTATTCCTAGCCCAGTTTTGTTCTGATAATTTACTTAATATTTCTTCCTTACCACCTTCATAATCCTTATGAGTTACCCTGTAAGGATTAAACCAGGCATGGAACTCCATCCCTCTCTTGTGGGCTTCTTCAATCATAAATGCCAGCGGATCCCATGTTGCCCCTTGACCTTCAGTCCCGGTTAAAAATTGAGAAATGGGATTTAGGTTAGAAAAATAAAAAGCATCTCCTGATGGTCTCACTTGAAAAATAACTGCGTTCACATAGTACTTTTGAAACTTATCAAGCATTTGTATATATTCTCTCTTATACTCAGCTTCACTCATACCTGCCTTTTTAGGAAAGTCGTTATTCCATACAGTATTGACCCAAACGCCCCTAAAGCCAAGGCTGGATAAACCAAGATTGTCTTTAAGCATAACCTCTTTACCTTGTACTACAATTGGTTGACCTGTTTCATAAGAAGTAAGCCTCTCAGCAAATGAAACATTAGGAACAAGCATAAAAACTGCAAGTAAAAACACAACATATCTTTTCATTATCTAAAACCTACCTTCCTATAGACCTTGTCAATGGTCTTAGAAGCAATTTTTGAAGCCTTTTCAGCCCCTTCTCTTGCAACTTTTTCAAGATATGGTATATC
>JAAYNG010000032.1 GCA_012520935.1 Tissierellia bacterium
AGTGCTAAAAATATTATATTGATATTCAATTAGTTATTGAGTAAAAAATCTAAATTTGTCGCACTAAAACGGACAAGTCAGGAGCAAACAAATCGCGGGAAAAATCCTGCGAAAGCTTGGCATTGAAAAGCATTACAGGAACGATTGGAGTATCGCCATCTTTCAGAACAAAGCCGGCTTCTTCCAGACCTTTACGCCAAAATGCAGTGTTCCGTTCCAGCTTATCGCGGCGCTCCTGACTTGTCCACCTTATTGAAGTGCTAAAAATATTATATTGATATTCAATTAGTTATCGAGTAAAAAATCTAAATTTGTCGCACTAAGGCATTTTTTTATGTTACATATTCGAATTATTAACACATCCTCTAAAGCTAAAGCTGTGCAGGTTGTGTATTATCATAATAGAAAGCGAATCATTTTTAAACATATTGGATCAGCTCATACAACTGAAGAATTGGATAAGCTAAAAATTATTGCTCAGGATGTTATTGATAATCATCTACCTTTACTTCCTTTATATGAAGAAGTAAAAGCTAATAATTTACTTTATCTGGACAAAAGTGAGTTTTTGGGGGTTTATTATTCTTTTTTTCATCAAACTATTCGTCAGCTTCTACTGGATATGGGATTTTCAAGTATACAAAAAGAGCTTTTATTAGACTTAGTTGTAATTAGAATCTTTGAACCTGCATCAAAGCTTCGCTCCATAGAATTACTTGAGGAATATTTTGGAATCATTCACCGGCGCCAAAACTTTTATGATTCAGTCGATCATTGGTTGTCTTTAAAATCAACAGTAGAAATGTTATCCACTGAATTTGCACGCAATCGCTATAGTTTCAATTTTGATTTACTTTTTTATGATGTAACCACTTTGTATTTTGAAACTTTTAAAGAGGATCATCTACGGCAAAAAGGTTATTCTAAGGACAATAAATCTCAACAACCTCAAATTTTACTGGCATTAATGGTTACCAAAGAAGGATTTCCTATTGCATATGACATCTTTTCAGGCAATACTTTTGAAGGACACACTATGATCCCGGTAATCAACAAATTCATTGATAAACATTCTGTTAAAGATTTTACAATAATAGCTGATGCAGCTATGATAAGTATGAATAACATAAAAGATCTTATTAAAAATGAGCTATCCTATATTGTTGGAGCACGCCTGGGCAATCTACCTATGGAGTTAATTGATCAGATTTATGAAACCCTTCCCAAAGAAGATGGAGCTAAAATCAGGCTAAAAACCGATTACGGCTGGCTTATTTGCGATTATTCCCATATGCGTTATCGTAAAGACAAATATGAAATGGATAAGCAAATAGAGAAAGCTAAAGAAGCCATAGAATCTTCTTCAAAAAGAAAAAGATTGAAGTTTACCAAAGCTAAAAACGAAAAATTAACCCTTAATGAAGAATTAATAGAGAAGACAGAAAAATTACTTGGAATCAAAGGATACTTCAGCAATTTGGATGAAACATTAGCAAGCAATAAAACAATAATAGAAAGATATCACGATCTCTACAAAATAGAACAAGCTTTTAGGATATCAAAAAGCGATTTACAAATCAGACCAATTTATCATTTTAAGGAACAGCCAATCTATCTGCATGTTTTAATATGCTTTATAGCATTAGCTATATCTAAGCACATTGAAATAATTACCGGATATTCCATAAA
>JAAYNG010000033.1 GCA_012520935.1 Tissierellia bacterium
AAAAACTTTTGGATGAAGGTGTAGTTTTGAAAATAAGTGGAGATATAGATCCGTTTCCTGAATTATTAAAAGATAAAATTAATAGTTTAATATCGAAGTCCGCAAATAATTATGGTATTACTTTAAATATTTGTTTAAATTATGGTGGAAGGGCTGAAATAACAGAAGCTTTTAAAAAAATTTATAAAAATTTACAAAATTCAGATAGAGATATAAATAATTTAACATATGAAGATATTGAAAAGAACCTATATACGGCTGGATTACCAGATGTTGACCTTTTAATTAGGCCTAGTGGAGAACAAAGATTAAGTAATTTTTTATTATTACAATCTGCCTATGCTGAATTATGGTTTTCAGATATTTTATGGCCAGATTTTTCCGAAGAAGATTTATTGAAAGCAATTTATGAATATCAAAATAGAGACAGGAGATTTGGTGGACTATGAGTGAATTTACAAAAAGATTAATAACAGGAATTGAACTAGTAATAATAATAATACTTCTACCTATTTTTGGTCAAGAAATTACAGTATTTGCGATTCTTCTTTTATCAATAATTGGATTGCATGAATTTTACAATATATTTATAGAAGAAGAGGCAAAAAAATATTTCTTTATTGCTGCTTTTTTTACGATTGCTTATTTTTATACAATGAGATATTTTGAAAACTATCAAGAGTTAGCAATTGCTTTTTTTATTATGACATTTCTTGCAATTCCAATATTAAAAGAAAATGTTAGAGTAAAAACTTCTTTAATTCTGATAACTGGATTTTTTTATATTCCATTTCTTTTGTATAATTTAGCTCCGATGACGAAGGAATTTTTTTGGATGGTTTTTATTATAGCTTTTGGTACAGATACTTTTGCTTTTGTTGGTGGTAACTTATTTGGTAAACATAAGTTAAGCCCACATATAAGTCCTAAGAAAACAATTGAAGGCTTTTTAACAGGTATTTTAGGTGCCTTATTATTAGTTTACATATATTCATATTTTCTTAATAAAGAAGTTAGTCTTGCAATGGTCATACCTGTTATTATAGCATCTATATTTGGTCAATTAGGGGACTTAGTTGCTTCAAAGTTTAAAAGATCAGAAAATGTAAAAGATTTTGGAAAGATTTTTCCAGGACATGGTGGTGTATTAGACAGGTTTGATAGTGTATTATTTGTAGCTCCTGTTGTTAGATTATTTTTTGGATTTTTCTTTAAAGTTTAGGAGGAAGCAATGACTATTATATATTCATTATTAATGCTTTTATTTGTAATTCTTATTCATGAGTTTGGTCACTTTATTGTTGCTAAACTTGTTGGAGTTGGAGTAGTTGAGTTTTCCATAGGAATGGGACCTGAACTTTATACCACAACTAAGAATAATACTCTATATTCTTTAAGACTTTTGCCAGCAGGTGGGTATGTAATCCTTGAGGGAGATGACGAAGATTCAATAGAAGAAGTTGAAGATGAAAATGGAAAGACAAAAATTATTTTTCATGACTCAGATAGCCCAACAGCTTTCCGTAATGTATCTATACCTAGAAGGATTTTTGTTATGGTTGCTGGTGCTCTTATGAATCTTTTTTTTGCTCTAGTTTTTTTTACAGTAGTTGCTTCACGAATAGGGGTTCCTTCCACAACTATAGGTGGATTTGTTGAAGGACTACCAGCAATGAATTCAGGCTTAAAAGAAGGAGACAAGATTATTAAGGTAGATGATAAAACAATTAATACTTGGGGTGAAATTTCCAGTGCCCTTTCAGTATCATTGGATAAGGCGAATATTATTGTCATTAGAGGTGATGAAATACTAACTATTGAAGTCCCTATAGAAATTGAAGATGGTAGAAAGATGGTAGGAATAATGCCTTTGTATGTCAAAGATACTTTATCAGGGAGTTTAGATAAGGGAATTGCTACTATGAAACTATATTCAACTATGATTTTTGACTTCCTTGGGACTGCCATTAATGGTAAAGCAAGTATTAATGACTTGTCAGGTCCAGTAGGCGTTGTAAAAGAAATTGGAAAAGCTGCGAAGTCTGGAATTGATGACTTGCTCTTCTTCATGGCTTATATAAATTTAAACTTAGGAATTTTTAATCTATTACCCGTACCAGCATTAGATGGTAGTAAGATATTATTTTTGTTAATTGAAGCTATTAGAGGAAAGGCTATAAGTAGAAAAGTTGAGTCTGCAATAATTGGCGTTGGAGTATTTTTACTTTTGATGCTCATGTTGTTAGTGACCTACAAGGATATTTTATCTGTTTTTAAGGGATAAATTGGGGAGATTGATATGATAGAACAAAAATATTTTAGAAAAAAAACTAGAAAAATTAAGATTAAGGATATGGCAGTAGGTGGAGATGCACCAATTTCTATTCAGTCTCTAACAAATACTCAAACGAAGGATATTAAAGGAACAGTGTTACAAATCCAAGCTTTAGAAAAAGAAGGAGTGGAAATAATCAGGTCAGCGATTAGGGATATAGATGATGCAAAAG
>JAAYNG010000161.1 GCA_012520935.1 Tissierellia bacterium
AAATGCAGCAGAAAGAAACCAAAGAAAAATAGAACAAGCACACAGAGCGATGCAATCTCTAAGTAAAGGTGGAAGCGGTGGAAGACAAAGTAATCAACTTTTGGCATATGCAGATGGAACAAACTATGCACCTGGAGGCCTAGCCCTAGTTGGTGAAAAAGGGCCAGAGCTGGTGCAACTACCAAGAGGGAGTAAAGTATTTCCTAATCATATAAGTATGAAGATGATGGAAAAATTGAGAAACAGCGTAATGAGTTCGCAAAGAAGTATGTTATCGTTCAATTCAAATTTATCAAATGCAAATCAAACAACGAACAATAACGGCAAAGTAATTGTGAATGTAGATAAGGGCAATGTAGAAGACAGGAAACTTGGAAGAAACATTGGACAAAGTGTGTATGATGAATTAAGAAGGAGGGGGGTAAGTGGCTTCCAGTTGGTTTAAATTTAGAAACAAATTAAGTTCGGATTATAAGATAAAAGTCATTAAAAAGGATCTGTTATTCCCCCCCAAGAGAGAAAGAAAAATAATGATACCTTCAAGGCATGGCAAGTATGACTTTGGGTCAAAGTATTTTGATGAAAGGGTCATAGAGTTAAGGTGCATACTGGAGGAAAAGATAACAAGGGCAGAGTTAAGGGGAATAGCAGCCTGGCTTTCAAAAAAAGGCGATATAATCCTGTGGGATGAACCAGACAAAAGATATACTGGCGAAGTATTAGATACAAATTTCTTTGAAACAATGCCTACAGAAGTCTTAAGAGAATGGACTTTATTATTTGTTGCAGAGCCATTTGCAAAGGGAGACTTCAAGATAATTGACATCAAGAGCGGGGATAATGAAATAGAATATGGTGGAACTATTGAGACACCAACAAAAATTGTATTAGTAAACAACAGCAAACAAAACATATCTAATTTAAGGATTAGGATTACAAGAAAATTGTTAGATTAGGAAGGAGGAAAAGCTAATATGTATATGACAGATTACCTTGAGGCAGGAATATTGAATACCTTGAAAGGAACTACACTTACAGCACCGTCAAAGGTTTATATAGGATTACTGCTTAATGACCCGACAGACACAGGGGCAGAAGGTGTGGAAGTAAACTATACAGGGTATGCAAGAGTCCCCTTAAGTCTAGGAGATATACAGGAAACAGGGAATGTAGTCAAGGTTTCAAATGATACAAGTTTAGTGTATGCAACAACAGATAAGGCTATAGGGTCAATATCTCATGTGGCCTTGTATGACGCTTTGACTGGAGGAAACGCTTTAGCATATTCAAAAATGGCAACAACAATGGCAATACAGACAGACGAGGCACCAAATATTGCGGAAGGAGATATCACTTTAGGTTTAAGTTTTTCAGCCTCTAAAGACTTTAAAAGAAAGATTTTAAATTTTTTTAAAGGTCAATCAATTAAAGGCATGGAAACTTATATAAGTCTGTGGAGTGGAGACCCAGACGCTGGAGGGGCAGAACTTACAGGAACAGGATATGAAAGAAAAAAGGTTGAATTTGGAGCATTGGAAGCCTTGAGCAGTGGTGCTACAAGGATGTCAAACACGCAGCTAATATCTTTCGACAAGCCTTTATCTAGTTGGGGGATTGCCTCTTACGCTTGTTTAACAAACGGGCTAATAGGGAGAGATGTATCTTTTATTCAAGAGCTGGCGGTACAAAAGAGTGTTGAAAAAGGAGTATTTATTAAATTTACACCAGGGAACATAAGAGTATCGCTCAACTAAAGGGGCGATTATATGAGTTATAACATTGGAGGATTTAATAATTT
>JAAYNG010000162.1 GCA_012520935.1 Tissierellia bacterium
AACGAAACATCTCTTTATTTCCCTTTTCTCCTACATAAGGCGGATTCCCAATTACTATATCAAACCCGCCCTTCTCCCTAAAGACACGGGCAAAGTCAAGTTGCCACAAGACAAAAGGTTTAGATGCCTTTCGTTGTGCTTCATGGAAACGTTCTATCTTATCCGGTTCACAGCCTTCGAATTGTACCATTATAACCATATTCCTAAGAGAATTGATTTCTTCCATTAGCTGGGCCTTCTTATCAGTTTCATCGCATTTAAAAAGTTCATCCTGCTTTTCAATTAACTTTGAAATAACTGAATCAAACCTGCCTGAATTCACATCCCTTTGGTAATTTATATTGCCTAAAAAATCACTTTCCTTTATAAGCTTAATTCCTTCAAATTCATCAATCAAACTATTTCCACAGAGTATATTGCTTTCAAGGTTTGGAAGTGGCAATGGGTTAGTATGCCCATCTAAAGAATTCTGTGCTTGGGGATTTATTTCATCGTCAATGACCAGGGCAAGCCATAAACGAAGTTGAGTAATATCCACAGCAGAAGGGTCAATATCAGCTGCAAAAATACAATTTCGAATAGTTTCATATTTCAGCCTATAAGGAGAGCGTTCTAACTGGTACATCAAACGAATATCGTAAGAAGATTCCATAGTGACAGCCATATAGGCAGAAATGTTTTGTCTAGCCCTAACAATTTCATTTAACATTCCCAAAGGAAATGCCCCTGAACCAACAGCTGGGTCTGCCACTCGGACATTTTTTAATGCTTCATCAATATCCTTCAACCTATCTACTAGAATCTTACCATCTGAATCAATCTTAAATAATTTATCAGAGATATACATCTCTCCACTTCCTTGCCTTTTCTTTTTGCTAGTGTCCTCATCCTTCATAAAGTCACCATAAAGGATAAAATCTCTTATGTCGCCTTCTTCAACATCAGAAACTTCGGTGCACAAATAGTTGATAAGGCTCTCTTGGCACATATAATGGACTATTTCACGAGGGGTATAAAAGGCCCCCTTGGACTTACGGTCCTTTACTTCCAAAAGGTTTTCAAACACTTTCCCTAGCATTTCAGGGTCAATTGCAACTTCACGCTCTAAAGGCTCATCTTCACTCATGGTAAAATTGTATCTATCAAATATATCTAAAATACCATCAGCGTCCCTTCCCTTTGTGGAAACATTTGAAAAGATTTCATTGGGTATGTTAAAATTATTATGCTCCCAGTTATAGCCGTCAATAGGCTCAAAAAGACCACCCGAAAGAAAGGGAATACGACAATGGAGAGCAGGATAGTAAGCCTTCTCACCACGATTACGGTTTAAGGCATCATAAAATAAAGGTTCAAGAATGTCATTGTAAAAATTATTATTTACTTTTTCAGATTCTTCAAAAAGTTTTCGCATAAAGTTATGTGGCCCAGAACCCCAAGGATTTCCCCTTACACAATTGGCCAACACTTCCTCATCAGCATCACTAATACTCTGTAAACCTGTACGGAATATATAATACAAGCCATCAGTATTCAACCTATATACAACAGGGATTAGTTCTCTAGATTTTGCACCTTGGGCATAATAGGCTCTTTTATATTCCTTCTCTGTGAGAGACTTTGGCCATGCACCAACACCAAGCCAGCCCTTCTTTTGAAGAAAATAAAGGAATACAATCTGGCCCATGAGCTTCTTGGCAAATTGAGCTGTTGTAAAGTTGTGCTGGTCAGCTTCAATTCGGAAGTCTTCATTTGCTTCAAGATTTTCACATAACTGGTGGAATTTTTCTTTATAGAGGTTAAAAAACTCATCGGTAACCTTTTCTACACTAAAGGTTTCTTCTATGTCATCTAGGGTCGGATGTTTTGGGTTCGCCATATTGTTGTTAATAAATAGCCTAAAACGGCTAATCGCAGTATGGCAAGGTTCATTTTCTCCAACTAGGTATGAATAACGCTTAGCTGGTGTTATGTTCTCTTGAGCTTTCAAACGCCCGTTCTCAATTTTCATTTCATAATCAAGCCTAACAAAAGAAAGCCTCCAGCTTGCTTCTCCTCCTGTATAGAAGGCAATAAAAGCACCATCTGCATTTCCATTTTCTATCAATTTCTTGGCATAACTACGTTGGGTACTTCTTGAATTCTCAACATAACCAGCCTTTTTTAGTTGAACGCTCATAATGATAAGTTTTTTATTGTCAGTAGTTTGAAAATTAGCCACATGACTGGACCCTTCAATATGGGAAGAAAAATTCGTAAATTCCTTATTGAATTTATCTGGGGAAAGTAATTGTGCACTTGGAAATATCTCCTTTATTAAGTCAACATAACCTTCGATGTTATAAG
>JAAYNG010000163.1 GCA_012520935.1 Tissierellia bacterium
CCATTCTTAAATTCAACTTTAACATAGTCTTTACCCATTAGGGTTTTTCCAGGTCTCCAATCTATTTCTCTTTTTAACGCAGGAATTAATTCACATAACTCCTCTACTTTTTCTTTTGCTATAGATGCTGCTTGCTCTTTTCCTCCAGAACAAACGAAAAGCTTCGCTCCTGGGTAAAGAATACATCTAACAATTAAAGTAAGCACAGAAAGGAAAGATTTGGAGTAGGCTCTGGGGAAGGTGGCGTATGCGTACTTATGACGTATTACTGCCCTTAGAAAAATTCTTTGATAAAAGAACAGCTTAAACTTTGAGTTTGGTCCGCATAGAAAGTCTATAAACTTGTCTGGATACTCTCTCCAATAACCAACATAATCTCTTACGACCGGCAAGATTGCCATAACTCTTTCTTCTGATAAACCTTGTTTTCTAGTATCCACACTACTTAATCCAAGTATATTATTTAGAGTGGGGCTGTAATATTTTTCCCCACCTTCAATTAGCTTTTTTGCTTGGTCGCTTAATTTATACTCCATATTAAACTCCCTCCATTAGTTTACCATCTTGTTCTACCTGAGCCTCTAACTCGTCATAATATTCTTGATAGTCTGCGTCCTCTAGAACTTCTGTAGACTCTGGATTTAAGAAGTCGTCATTTTCATCAAGCTCTCCTTCTTCTTGTTCTTGTTCTCTTTGCATTTGTTGTAGTGCAGCTTCTATCATGTTTCCAAGTCCCATTTCTTCAGTAACCAGTTTATAAGTATAGCCTTTCATGTCATTTAAAGTTACGTCAACTATATCTTTTGGCTCATCATTATGAAATCTTGGGATAAATCCTTGTTCTTCTGCTAGATAAACTAATTCACCAACAGAGTCAACAAACTCACCAGAGTCAGCTTTATTCTGAGCCGCAGTAAACTTCGCCGATTTCATTAGAGAGTCATATGCCTTTTGTAGCTTAGCGAATCCTTCTATATCTCCGCAATCTATTGCTTGGTTCATTTTTAATGAAGTTTTACATATCATTTTAAGATAATCTTCATGAGCTGCTCCTTGAATATCAAATGACTTATCCATCTTATACCAGAATTGTTCTAGAGCTATCCACTCTTCCGGTCTATATAATTTACCCCATTTAAGAGTTAAATACATCTTATCTTCTGGAGTAAGAGTATCTTCTGGTCTCTCTATTTTTGGGGTGTCATCAACATATGGAGCCCAGTCGTCTTGTTCTACCGGTTTTTGATTTGGTTGAGCAAAGATTAGTCCAAGTTCTTCATCTGTCATATTTTCATAATCTTCATCTGTTAAGTCCTCTGGGGTTTTACCTTCAAATCTACTAATGTCTACAGAAGTTAGAGCAGCCGCATATCTATTTTTTTGTGCTAATATTTGAGCCTCTTGTATTTTCTTTTTCTTAGCCCCTTCTGCCATTATTTCTTCTGTGTCTGCCCAACTTAAATGAGCAAATTGTTTTAATTTCATTTTAGATAAATATCTACCAAGAATCGTAACCCCAGTTACCTTTTTTGGGTCCTTACCATATTTATCTAATAATCCATTCCATTCTGTGTCTATGTATGGAACGTCTATTTCTTTAAGTATCCCAATGAACGTAGTTGGCTCCCATGAGTTAACGTGCATTGTTAAACATTTCTTACATATATTCATTCTACCATCTGGGGCATATTTTTCCGTATTCTTCGATATATAAAAATTACTTGCGTCCATTGTCTTTCTACACTTCTCGCAGAAGTGTGTTGTGCTCGCTATCGCCATATTCTCTTAGTACCTCCTCTTGGTCTTGTATAAGTTCTAATCTTAGCTTACACTTATAACAAAATTCTATTAATTCTTCAATAGG
>JAAYNG010000164.1 GCA_012520935.1 Tissierellia bacterium
AAAAAATACAAGCTGTCGTCTATGAGAGATTTATTGGCTTATGAAAGTTAATAAGAGCATAATGAGTAGGTAGTATCATAAAAATTTGTAAACTTGGGGGAGTATTATGTTGAGTAAAAGAGGGCATAGAATATGAAAAGTAAGATATTTAAACTTATTTTTGTACTGCTAGTTACTATTGCTATCTTGTTGGTACTATATGCCATTAGAAATTTAAATTATGATTATTCAGGGGATAAATTCCTAAATAAGTCTGGCAAGCTAGGAATTGAGGAAAAGCTTTTTGAGTTGACTGATGGGAGTATAATAAATTATGCAGAGGGACCTGACAATGGTCCAAATTTAGTCTTATTACACGGACAAATGGTAGATTGGAAGGATTATCGCAAAGTTTTACCTGATCTTACAAAAAAATTCCATGTTTTTGCCATTGAATATTATGGGCATGGGAAATCAAGCAAAAATCCTGATTTATATAATATTGTGGATATCGGTTCTGACATTGCCTTACTTATTAAAGAAAGGATTGGACCAAATACAATAATTTCAGGCCATTCATCTGGTGCACTAATTGCTGCATATATTGCTGCTGAATTTCCAAAAAACCTAAGCGCCCTTATACTAGAGGACGGACCATTTTTTGCAACAGAAAAAGGCCGTGCTGAGAAAACTTTTTCCTACCAAGAATTTAAAAATATTCATAATTATCTTTTTGAAAAACCAAACATGAGTTATTTTGAGTACAGTTTAGAAAGAAATCAAATGAGAATGTTTTTCAATAAGAATGGCAAGGATAATTGGTCTAGAATTGTAGTTGAACCTGCCATGGCATACTTTAAGAAAGATCCTACAAAAATTCCTATTATCTGGTATTACCCTCCTGAGTTGGGTGTGAATACTTTACTGGAAATTGCAGCTAATATGCAAGATGGAACAGGAAACTATGATCTTAGGTTTGGAAATGCCTTTTATGATTTTAGTTTTTTTAAGGACATCAGTCAAGAGGATATGTTGAAAAGAATCAAGCTTCCTACCTGTATATTACATGTAGCCCCGTCCAAAGAAACAGCCCCTTCTTATTATACTGAAGATGGCTTGCTCATCTCAGCCATGGATGAAAAAGATGCAAAAAGAGTAAATGAATTAATTTATGGAAGCACATTATTTGAAGGATTTGAGTCCATGCATGATATCCACTTTGACTGTCCTGAAGAATACATAAATAGTATAGAAAAATTTCTTGATACTTTATAGGATGAAAATTATAGGGACTTAGAAAAATATAACTGAAAAACAGACACTTGTGTATTATAAGACCATACTTTTAAGATAAATAATCCAGGCAAATGGAGATAATCCATGGGAAATTTATTTGAGAAAATTATAAGGGGTCGCAGTAAGACAAGAATTATTTCTATACTCTTGTTTGCTATTGGAATTGCAACTATAACAGCATGCCAAAGCTCTGAAAAAGGAGATTGGTCATTTTTACTTATAATATTATCTTATTGACCTATTTTAATTGGATTTCTTTTGGTTATAGATGTTTACAATTTGCTTCTTAAAATTTTCTTCATAATGTTTTGCCAATTAAGTATAGCCTATCCAAAGTATATTCCTCTGGTTTTAGCGAAAGTTTATGCAAAAAAATTAAAAATATCCAAACTTGATTTCAATCAATTTATTCTTTCCTTATCTCCTTTATACTTGTATTAATAAAAAAATTTCTTGTAAACTCACTTAATTTTAGGAAAAGGAGAATAAAAATGAAAAATTAAAGAAAAAAACGTCTCTATGAAATTTTAGTAGCCATTGCTACTCTTTGCTCCGGGTGCTGTTTTCGAGATACTTTTTCCTATTTGGTTGCTTATTAGGGGTTTTCAAAATAAAGAAGAAGCTTCATTAATAGGTTCATATTCTTCTTAAAACGACTAAAGGTTTCTGGTGTTAATCCTAAATAACTAGCTAAATAAATTTGAGGAACCCTATTGAACAGGTCTGGGCGGCTTTCGCACAGTAAAGCAAATCGTTCCCTAGGGCTTTTCAACTTAAAGTTTGTGAAATTCATTTGGATAAGATACGATAGGAACATCCTTAAGCAAGTTTTCTATCTCTAAATCATCAAGTTGAGTAAATTTTTTTAAATTAAAAATGAGCACTTTTTTACCTTCGTTCCTTTGGTCCGTAGAGTTTCTCCTCCTATTTTTTGGAAGTAAAATTTATTTTACGATCGGCAATGGTCTTTTTTTTTAAATTTCACTACAATTCAAAATTTGGTAATGCAAAACGCCTGTTGGATTCTTTAAATTTTCTTGCTTTTCTACTTTAAGGGTGTAGGAAAATTTAGGATCTATAGTTTATGGTATTTGTTATTCTGCTAAATCAAAGTGAAAGGTCATTTCTGAATCATCATAGTTTTCATTTACAACTAGATCCAAAGTCTTGTCTGACAGGTTATATACAGCAGAATACAAGGTATAAACATAATCACTAACTCCCTCTCTATTAGCTGCTACCTTGGACAAAATATTCATGGCCTGGTTTTCATCTTTTAAAAGCCCATCTCTCTTAGATAGGTTTTCTTCCAGAATATTAAACCTATCCTTTCCAGCCATGATTTCTGTGTCATTATAACCATCAAGCGTGATAAAGTTAGTGAGTATCCTATAGTTTTTAGAGCTAATATAGGCATTTTCATCATCCTGATAGATTACTTCTAACTGTCTTTTACTTCCGTCTGTGTCTTGAGAGTCTTTCCCTTTGACCCATTGAAGTACAGCTGTCTGGCCACTGACATCAGCTACTATATAATGAAAAGAATTCCCAATATCATCATGAAGGTCAATATTTTTTGCAATATCTACTGCCTCTTCAACACTGGATGCATTATCTAGAATCAACCTAACCATAGAAGTAGATGTCACATCGAATTTTCCAGTATCCATATCGGTAGCTATTGTCTCTTCTCCAGGACCTTGATATGACATGTGAATAGAAATTGCAAGACCCTTTTCATTCATCCCGTCCATAGGAAGATAAACACCTGCTAAGCTCACAAGCTTGTCATTAAAAGAAGAGATACCTTTTTCATTAAAGCCTAGGTATTCTAGATTAACTACTGATATAGACCTATACCTTCCATCATCAGGACTAGTAAAAACTACTGCCAAAGGGCTTTCAACATCCATATCATAATTCCTAGCAAAAATCCTATCTCCTTGATTAGTTTGGCAGGTAAAGGATGAACAGCCGGTTCCTTCTAATGATATGCCTCCTTCATGGTAATAACCTCTAGACAACTGGTCTGTCAAGAAGGCAGCAAGGTCATAGCTGGATACAGCACCTCCCCTTTCATAGAAGGCATCCATATAATAGTTTCCGGCTATATCAATCCTATATAAAGGATAGGACCTAGAATCATCTGGTTTAACCAAGTTTTGGACAGATTTTATGCCTGCTAATTCATCTTTAAATTCCATACCCATAAAAAACACCAAGGCTAGTAAAAGTAATAGAATTATCAATCCTATTCTAAGAGATATTTTTTTAGACTTAGATCACTCTTTTTATCTCTTTTCATCTTTTCCTCCGATTATAACTTTATACCTTTTATCACTTATGTTACTAAAGCAAATAACTGTCTCTCCAATACCTTAAGTCTAAGCTATCTATCCCCTTTTTCTCTATGCTTCTCTGCATAGATTGGCACATTTTAAATATCAACTTAACCTTTGGGGACATACTTGCAGGTTTTAGATTTTTAAAGCTTGCTGCAAAGTTTATAAGTTTATTCTTAATTTTTTCTCTCCGGTTCTTAGACAAGTCTTCCCAAACAACACCATCCATCAAGCCTATTCCTAGGCATTTAACACTAGATACACCCAACCAGTTTAGGGAGGTTTTTACATCTTTTTGGGCAGCTGAGTTTGGTGCTCCTATGCTTTGTGTAATAATGGCCCCTCTTTTGGAAAACATACGGGGGTCGGGTCGGTGTGCAAACCAGTGGCAGCCTAGGTGGTCAAGGAGACTTTTAACCTGACCTGGTGCCCTTAATACATAAACAGGATAGGCAAAAACTATTAAGTCAGACACAAGCATTGCTTCCCAAATAGGTGTAACTTTATTTACATGGGGGCAAAAACTTTCCCCTTTTGTAAAACAATTTTTACAGCCAGTACAATAATCTGGACCCTGGGAAGGCAGGTAGAACTCCTTTATATCTGCTTTTGAAAATTCTTTGAGAAAAAATTCTTTAATTTGATAGGTACATCCTTTGATATCTGTGCCAGTAATACATGTTATTTTCATAGTCATTCCTTTCTTTAATATTATCATCTTTAATAATCAGTATAATTATCCAATTGTAGATTGTCAAGTAAAATTGACCCCTTTTTTGTTTTTATTCTTTTTTCAACTCCTATTTTTCCCTTTTTTGTGAGTAAGTAAAGCCCTAAAACTAAGTTTATAAGAAGGTTTAAATTCAAAAGGATGTAGAGAATTTTAATTGGAAGACCTAGGTAATAAGTAGCCATCATTATTATAGCTAGGACCATCATTAATATTGGTGTAAAGAGTAATAGGCATCCTAGGTAATTTGCCCTGTCATGAGGATGGCTTGACTTCATATCTTGCCTCCTTGATTTCTTCTTTAAATTAGAAAATAAATTGAAAGTTCCTCCCAAAACTAGGGTGGATAAGGAATAGATTCCTGTAATTCCTAAAAATGCATAGACCAGCAATATTATTATTGACTCAAAGATATTTTTATGGACATAATTATAAAACTCTATACCAGAAATCCTTTCAACTATTAAACCGGCCAGGGCAGTAGAAAAATTGGAATAGGCTGTAATAGTCCCTGGTTCATAAACCTGTTCAACCAGTAAATCTTTAAGGGATGATTCCAAGCTGTAGTCATCGGAAACTTCATAGACGAATAAGTTGCTAATATTATCTCCAAACCCAGCCTGGTGGTTGAATAAGTTGATGATTGTTATAGGCTTATAGTCTATTTTTTCAAAAAAACCTTCTGGAAGGTAGGTTTGTATATCTGTATTGAGGTCTAATTTTCCAACTTCATAAAGCTGCATTACGGAAATTCATACAAGAAGCTTTGTCACAGAGCCCCACTCAATCACAGTCTCATTATCCATTGGAATCCCATCTTCAATATTTGAATGACCATAATAGCCCCTGTGCAGGGACTTTTCTTTAGTAAATATAGCTGTTTGCATACCAGCTAAAGATTCCCTGTTCTCATTCACATATGAATCAATTTTTTCCTTTAATTTAACCTCATCATGTTCATAAACATTTTTTGCAGAAACTGGTATGGCAGAATAAAATACCATTAGAAAACTTAGGATCACCAAATATAATCTTTTTTTCATATTATCCTCCATTTTTTATCAATAAAGAAAGTATATCAATATATTGTAAAACTCATGTTAAGAGATATTTAGCATATTATTATAATCAGCCTATTGTAAATAACTATCCCACATAAGATTTTCACAAGCAAAATTAATTAACATATGGGACATATAAACTTTACAGGAATTTACCTTGACAGGCAAAATTCACCTATTATAAAATATATAGGAAGAGCTATTATTATATTTTAAGGGGGCAATATGAAAAAATCGATAGTTTTATATAAGTCAAAATATGGGTCTGCAAAGAAGTATGCTGAATGGATAAGTGAGGAATTGAATTGTAAGGTCCTCGATATGGACAAGGTGGATATCAGTTCTCTTCATGTTTTTGATAATATTATCTGCGGCCAGGGTATTTATGCTGGGAACTTTTCTGTTGGTAAGGATTTGGCTAATATAATAGAGACCTACCCACA
The DNA here is from genome assembly GCA_012520935.1 of Tissierellia bacterium. Taxonomy (GTDB): domain Bacteria; phylum Bacillota; class Clostridia; order Tissierellales; family Peptoniphilaceae; genus JAAYNG01. The sequence goes on from JAAYNG010000164.1 coordinate 5,852, forward strand.
AAAAAACTATATTTTTTATAGCGTGAGTTTATCGGACCCGAATTCAGAGGTTGATAGGGATAGTATATTAAAATCTGTAGAATCGGCTATAGGAAGTGCCAACCTTGATAAGGTAAAGGTCTTTTTCTTTAGGGGGGACTATTATTTTAGTAAGATGACACTAGTCCATAAGGCTATGATGTGGATGATGAAAAATATGCTAAAAAGGAAGCCTGAAGAAGAAAAGACAGATGACGATAGGGCCTTAATAGAAAACTACAACGGGTCCTTTGAGTTTGCTGACAAGTCTTATATTGTAGATTTGATAAACTATGTGAAGGGAATAGGGTTAGTATGATAAGATTGAACAAAGGCAGAAAAGACCAGCCTCCTCTAAGTTTTAATATTCTTAATTGCCTCTTTTTAGTTCCTGGAAGAGTAGAAAATTCCTTTAATGATTCAAAAAGACCAGGTGTATTCTCACAAATTTTGGTCCTAGTTTTCGTTAATCTTTTAATAAATGGCTTATATAGGGGGATAAGAACTTGTATAACTGCAAATAAAAAGAAGGATATAAGTTGGCTCAAATTTAATAAATAGATAGCAATAAAGGAGGCAATATGAAGGTATTTAAAAGATTTTTAATTATTTTTATTGTTTTAATACTTATATGTGGGCTAGCTTTTATTTTAGCATCAAATAAGATTGTAAAAGATGCAAGGGGTCTAAAAGTAAAAAAATTAGATGAACTAAATTTGGAAGATGGGACCCATTACGGCAGCTATAAATTAGATCCAGTTTCTGTAAGTTTAGAAACTAGGGTGGAAGACAGGAAAATAAAGGAAATAAAGATTATTGAACATATAAATGGTATGGGCACTAAAGGAGAGGATGTAATCAAGGCAATAATTGACCAGCAATCCTTAGATGTGGTTGCAGTATCTGGTGCAACTGTTAGTAGCATAGCAATAATAAAGGCAGGGGAGGATTCTTTAGATAATTAAGGAGATTGAAGGAAGGCAGGTTTGCTTTAGACAATCATATTGCTGTATAATAAATAATGCCAATAGCTGCATTTAATTAGCTATTGGCATTAATTTTCTATTAGAAATTTTAAATAAGGCTATATAAAATAGGGCAATAGATAATAGAAACTTGTCTTTTACCCCCTAGTCTCTAAGAGTTTGTTCTTCAAATCGTTCTCTATAACAATAAGTTCTTTTTCAGCATTTAACC
>JAAYNG010000165.1 GCA_012520935.1 Tissierellia bacterium
AATTAACTTTATAAAGATAAAGACCAACCAAGTAAGTTCTCTTGATTGGTCTTTTTAATATCATACTATAATTTAAACCTTACAACTTCTTCTTGAAGTTCCATTGCCAGGTGGGCAAGATTTTCACTTGCATTTGAAATGTCGTCGATTGATTGGGTTTGAGAGTCCACTGAAGCACTGGCTTCTTCTGTTGTTGCTGCGTTCTCTTGAGCTATGGCTGACAAGTTTTCGATTATCCTTGTAATATTTTTATTCTCTGCCTCTATACTGCTGGAGGCATCATTTAATTTATAAACAATATCCTTGGTTTCGTCAACAGCTCCTGCAATTTCATCAAATTTTGAAGATGTTTCTTCCAACTTATCTGTTTGGTTTTGAACTATTTTACCAACTTCTCCCATAGTAGAAACCGCATTTTCCGACTTATGCTTTAGGTCGTCTATAACTATCCTTATTTCATCTGTAAAGCCGGCTGTTTGTTCTGCAAGCTTCCTGATTTCATCTGCTACAACTGCAAAGCCCCTGCCGGCATCTCCAGCCCTTGCAGCCTCAATAGCCGCATTGAGTGCCAAAAGATTAGTTTGGTCTGAGATAGATTGGATCATCTCGCTGGCAGCTGAAATTTGCTCTGCAGACCTGCTTGTTTCATTAATAATTTCGCTAACCTCATTGGATGCCTCAGTAGTTTTGTTGGCAACCTCTCTTAATTCTTGAATGTTAACTGTACCTTCATTCTTTCTTTGGTCAATTATATCTGTAGCATTTTTAAGTTCTTCCAAAACCTCCATTAAGCCGTTAAGTTGAACATTGGAATTTGCAACGGACTCTGCCGCTGTTTGAGTATCAACAGCCTGACCTGTCGCCCCTTCAGCGATGTTATTAACAGCATCAGCCACTTCTCTTGCTGCATCTGCCGTGCTCTGAGATGTTGCAGTAAGTTCTTCTGCTGTTGCAGCAGTATTTTGTGAGTGGGCGATAATATTTGAAATTATACTCCTTAAATTGTCCCTAAGTGTTAAAGTAGACCTGTAAATATTTCCAACCTCATCTCGCCTTGCCGAGAAGTCCGTGGTCATTTCTTGAGTTAAATCGTAGGTTGAAAGGTTTTCTATGTCTTGTTTGATACTATTGATAATACTGGAAATAGGTCTTCCTAGTAACATGTATATAGCAACGTAGCAAAGAACCATTAAAACTAACATTAGTATAATAAGCTGTAAGGTTAAATTAGCAAGATCTTTATACAATTCATTCTGGTCTATGGATAGGAAGGTAATATAGTCCCTGTCCGGGAAATTATAGATGGCTCCAACCTTGCTTAGACCTTCTTCCTTATACTTAATTGCGCCATTTTCCTTACTAGCAATGCTATCCTTAAAGAAGTTTGCAAGCTCAGCATATCCAGGGTTTTCTTGGGCATATTCATAAACATTAAAACCAGCATTTACTGCTTCTATGTCCTTATCACCTACAACATTACCCTCAGTGTCATAAATAGACATAAGACCGGAATTTCCCCATAGGAATTCAGTACAAATCTTAGATACAAATTCCGTACTCTTAATTCCTGCAAAAACCCCTAAAAATTCGCCAGTATAAGTATCATAAAAAGGAGTAGCAATAATCATAATCTTGCCACCGGAAACTATATCATCAAGGATTTTTGTAGCGAATGTTTCCCCCTTCATGGCAGCTTCAAAGTAGTCTGTACCTTTTACATTAAAAGTTTCACTGCCCTTTGTAAGATTAATTCCATCACCATTCTTATCTACCTTAAAGAAGAGTTGAAATCCATCCTTTTCTGCCCTTTCTTCAAAGAAATTAACAACATCAGACCAATCAAATTCATCATCGTGGACCATAGCATTAGCAGCCAATTCTTCAACTAATTTTTCAGTATAATCCATCTCAATACTGAATTTCTCAGCAGCCTGTTGGGTGATTAATTTCATATCTTCCCCAACCTGTGCTTCAAAGGCTCTTGTTGACAAGAAAACGCTTGCAATTAATAGAACTAAAAACATAAAAGCCATGCCAGAACAAGCTATCAGTAATATCCTTGTTCTAATGCTTTTAAATCTCGAATGCTTTTCCATAAAAATCCCTCCATATATTTAATAAATTTTTTACCTAAATTTAATATCGGCTATCTTTTTATAATTATAAGTGAAAATAGATAAATTTTTTACCTAAATTTAATATCGGCTATCTTTTTATAATTATAAGTGAAAATAGATAAATTTTTTTCTATGTTACCTATAGAAAGAAAAAAAATTGTTATTTGCATTAAAATCTCTTCTTGTTTAAATTGTTATTAATTTTATCATACTTATCCTACTGTGGCAACAAGAGCTCCGTTGCAAAGGCTCCTGCCTCGCTATTTCTCTTGATAAAGCCACCGTTCCTTGCCACCACCTCGTCAATCCTTATAAGGCCAAGACCGTGGTCACTCCCCTTGCTGGAAGTAAAGAGCCTTCCCATCTTCTTTTTCTTTACAGGTTCAGCAGCATTGGTCACAGAAAGGTAGAGCTGGGTGTTTTTCATATCCATATAAATCCTTATAAACCTTTCCTCCACAGGTATCCTAAGGTTTGCCTCGATGGCATTGTCAAGGAGGTTTCCCATTATAATGCTAAGATCGGTTTCCGGTGTAGTGAGAGCAACAGGCACATGGGCATCGACTGTCACATCAATAGCATTGGACTTTGCCAAGGAAATCTTACTGTTTAAAATAGCATCTGTCATCTTGTTCCCTGTCTTGACCCTCGGCTCAATTTCCTTTAGGCTTTCCTCCAACTGGTCAAGGTATTCCCGCACCGCCTCCATATCTTCCTCTAAGCTTATCGCCTTAAGGACCTGCAGGTGGTTTTTAAAGTCGTGTCGCCAGCCCCTCATGTCCTGGTACATATTCTCAACTTCATTATAATGGGTCCTCATCAACTCTTCCTGATAGGCTTCCAACTTTCTTTTTCTTCTTCCAAGCATATAGGCCTCCTAGAAATACTTGATAATGGCTTCGTTTATAGCTTCATACCTGCCCCGAGAAAGTGGAACAAGTGTCCCGTCCTTTAACTCAACTTCTGCCCTAGAGGTCCTCTTTACAAAGGACAAGTTCACAATAAAGGACCTGCCTGCCCTAAAGAAAGCTTCCCCCAATTCACCTTCCAGCTCAGACAGGGGTTGCTTTTTTGAAAAGTCCCCCTTGGTCGTATGGATTGTGATATAGTTCTTATCAACTTCTGCATATGTAATGGTGTGTATGGGAACTTGGACCATCTCCCCGCCACTTTCAATAAAGAGGACCTTCTCACTTACAGACACCCTGTCACATGCCTTGTCCAAGACTTCAAATAACTTCTTTTCATCTACCGGCTTAATTAGGTAGTGGAGGGCATCCACATCATAACCTTGGGCAATATAGTCCATATAGCCGGTGATAAAGACAATCTGAATAGACTTGTTGTCTTTTCTAATCCTTTCAGCCAGGTCCACCCCCTTCATTCCCGGCATCTCTATATCCAAAAGGAGGATATTAAAGGACTTATCTTCCTCATAGGCAAATAAAAAGGCCTCGGCAGAAGAAAAAGTTTCCAGCTTAATATTTATATCATTATCCTTAGCCCACTTATTGACGATTGATTCCAAATGAGAAAGAATTGTATCTTCATCGTCACAAATACCTATCTTGTAAATCATAATAACACCTCTGTCTTATAATAGCATATAAGGGGATAAAATGTCAGCAAAAAATCTTACAATTCGTCCCCCGATTTTAACCATTCATCCCCGGAATGTTTTTTCTTTAAAATTTTTGCTATACTAATGACATAAACTTTGAAAATAATAATTGCAAGTGAGTAGGGGCTGATATTATCCGCCCGTTCATCTAAAAGGCTATAATAAGTCTTGTTTGCAAGGGGTAGAGCCTATATAGAAAGCTAAGGAGGAATTACATATGAAAAAAGAAAGGGCAAGCTACGGTGTATTATCCAATATAGGATTTATGTTGAAGATGGCAAGGGACCACGCACCCAGTGTTATTGTAATAATGCTACTGCTTGGAATTTTACCTGTTGCCATACAGACAACACAGGTCTTCTTCACGCCGGCAATTTTACAGGCAATTGAGGACAGGGTTTCCTTAAGAAGTATAAGTGTTCTCATTATCCAATTTACAAGCCTATTAATCCTACTTAACTTCTTAAGGGCTTACTTGTATACTAATTCTTTATATGGAAGGATTACAGTAAGGACAAATATTATTAACTTAAAAAACTTTAAAATATTTACAACAGCCTATCCTAATACTCATAGGGAAGACTTTCAAAAGCTATGTGATAGGGCAATTGAAACTACATCTTCCAACAGGACACCTGCTGAAAGCATTTGGAAGACACTTTCTTCCTTAATTGAGAACTTTCTTGGGACTATAGTCTACCTATTTATTATGTCTAAAATGAATATTTGGATAATCCTACTCACAATAGGGACTACTCTTGCAAGTTTCTTCTTTTCCAGAAATATAAACGAATGGGGCTATAGGCATAGGGAGGAAGTGTCTGAACATTCTAAAAGGATGACTTATATCACAGGTCGGTCAAGTAACCATATAGATGCCAAGGATATTAGGATGTTTAACCTTGGCCCTTGGTTGAATGAGGTCTATTCCAAGGCATTTAAACTTTATGAAGACTTTAGGTACAAGGAACAAAGGGCCTACCTTGGTGCTGACCTGATAGATTTAGTCCTATCCTTAGGAAGAAATTTGATAGCCTACGGCTACTTAATCATGCTGGTTTTTGAAAAGGGGCTTGCTGTGCCTGAATTTGTCCTCTTGTTTACTGCAGTGAACGGGCTTAGCCAGTGGGTTACCAGCCTTTTGGAAAATACTAATAAATTATACAAGGAAAGTCTGGAACTATCAGCAGTGAGGGAGTTAATAGACTTTGCAGAGCCTTTTAAGTTTGAAGAAGGCCTTAGTTTAGAGCCGGAAGACAAGGAATATGAGATAGAATTAAGGAATCTTTCCTTTAAGTATCCTTTGGCAGAAAATTTTACCTTAAAGGATATTAACTTAAAGATAAGGGCTAGGGAAAAGCTTGCCATTGTTGGACTTAACGGGGCAGGAAAGACCACACTTGTCAAGCTGATAGTTGGCCTTTATGACCCCACAGAGGGGGAGGTCCTTTTGAACGGAAAGAATATCAAGGACTATAATCGTAGGGATATTTACAAGCATTTCTCGGCTGTCTTCCAAAACTTTTCCATTATGGCAGGACCTATCTATGAGAATGTGAGCCAAGTATTATTGGAGGATACGGACATAGCCAAGGCTGATAGAGTTTTAAAGAGGGCTGGGATTTGGGACAAGGTAAAGTCCTTGCCTGAAGCTGGAGAAACAAAACTAATAAAAGAAGTTTATGAAGATGCTATAGAGCTGTCCGGTGGGGAGACCCAAAGGCTAATGCTGGCAAGAGCACTATATAAGGATGCCCCTATCCTGGTCTTGGACGAGCCGACGGCAGCCCTTGACCCTATTGCCGAAAACAAGATTTATATGGACTATAACGACCTTACTAAGGACAGGACATCAATCTTTATATCCCATAGACTTGCCTCCACCAGGTTTTGCGACAGGATAATCTTTATCGGTGAAGGTAAAATCTTGGAAGAGGGAAATCATGATGAATTGCTGGTCTCAGGAGGACCTTACGAGAAATTATTTGATGTACAAGCCAGGTACTACAAGGAAGGGGGAGGAAATTATGAAGAGTTCAGCCTTTAGTTTAAATAAGAGGGCCTTAAAGATTTGGTGGGAGCTTTCACCAAAACTGATTTTAATTATTATCGCCCATACATTCTTCTTAAGCATAAAGCCCCTAGTTCCGCTCTTCTTTACAGCTAGGCTTATTACTTCCATAGCCGGTGGGGGAGGCATTGGCGAGGCGAGGACTTGGGTCATTATCCTTGTTTTCGCAAGTTCTGCAGTCAACTTGATATCAGCCCTTATAACTAGGGCCTATATGGCTGAATTTAATCTGATTTTTCATAGGCTTGAAAAACTATACTCAGATAAGTTCTTGGATATGGACTTCCAGTCTGTGGACTCAGCCTCTACCCAGCATCTTAAGTATCAAATTGCTCAAAATCAAAATTATGCAGGTTATGGTTTGATAACAAGTCTAGAGGTAACTATATCTTTTACCCAAGCTATCTTTACAATAATCGGGTCTATAGCCCTTAGCATAAGACTCTTCACAAGTCCTATACCGACCGGAGGAGGTCAGCTGGTCTTTTTTAACTCTCTTGCCTTTGCCCTTATCTTCCTAGGGATTCTAGTCGGACTCACAATTATTTCGCCAATCCTTAAAACTAAGGCTATGTCCTACTGGGCCGCAGAAGCCGAGGGGGCTAAATTTGGAAATAGGTTGTTTGGATTTTTTGGCTTTAACCTTGCCCGAGAATTAGATAGGGCAACTGATATGAGGATATACGGTCAAGAAGGGATTGCCCTACATAAGTTTGGGGCGGACCATACCTTTGGTTTAAAGGGTAAGCTGGCAAAACTCACCAAGGGGAGGATTGGAATACTGGCAGGCTTAGGCCATGGTCTTACCAGCCTACTGATGGGGATAGTCTTCCTATATGTTGGTGCCAAAGCCTGGGCAGGAGCCTTTGGAGTTGGCGAAGTGACCCAGTATGTTGGTGCCTTAATGGCCCTGTCGGAAGGTGTATCATTACTTATAAGGGCACTTGGTGAAATGAAGAACAATGCTAGCTTTATAGAGACAACCTTTGAATTTTTAGATATAGAGAACAAGATGTACCAAGGGTCTTTGACTGTGGAAAAACGGGCAGACAGGAAGTATGAAATTGAAGTTAAGAATCTTTCTTTCAAGTATCCGGAAACAGAGGACTGGGTCTTGAGGAATGTTTCCATGAAGTTTGAAATCGGAGAAAGACTTGCCATAGTCGGGGCAAACGGGTCAGGTAAGACTACACTTATAAAACTCCTGTGCAGGCTATATGACCCGACAGAGGGGGAAATCCTACTGAACGGCATAGACATAAGGAAGTATGACTACAAGGAGTATATGTCCATTTACTCCGTGGTCTTCCAAGACTTTAAGCTCTTTTCCCTGCCACTCGGGGAAAACATCGGCTCTTCTTCAACATATAATGGGGAAAGGGTTAATCAGGTCCTTGAAGAGGTTGGGCTGGAGCTGGATGACAAGTATACTAAGGGACTTGATACTTACCTCTACAAGGACTTGGATGAAAAGGGGATTGAAGTTTCCGGTGGGGAGGCCCAAAAGATAGCCATAGCCAGAGCCTTGTATGATGATGCACCATTTTTAATCCTAGACGAGCCAACAGCATCCCTTGACCCAATAGCCGAGGCGGAAATCTACCAGCACTTAAATAAGATAGTCGGGGACAAGACAGCAGTCTTTATCTCCCATAGGCTGTCTTCTTGTAGATTTGCAGATAGGATTGTGGTCTTTGACAAGGGAAATGTCAAGGAAGTTGGAAGTCATGATGACCTAGTTAAGGACGAAGACAGTAAGTATTATGAGTTATGGCATTCACAGGCACAATATTATGTATAAGTTTTCAGTGCAGGCGGCGGATTGTTGCCTGCATTTTTGATTATAGGCTTTTCTGGATTGCCAAAAATAATTGATTATAGCCTTTTTAAGGAACGGGCGGTTAATAACTGCCCCTACTTGTTAGAGCCTAGCTTTTGGGACTTGGTAATGACAAGATTTGGTCATCGCTAGCGTCCCTTTTTTCGTCATCGAGAGCGATAGCGTGGCGATCCAGTGCATTTTGTTATGTAATGTACTTTATTTTGATTGTTTCCAACTTTTGCACTCTGAATTGCCACGGTCGCTTACGCTCCTTATATAATATATTTGTGATAATCAAGGAGAACACATACTCCTTTTTAACCAAGTTTATACACATTAGTGTATAATATATTTATTAGATAGAGTGTCGCCGATCGCTCCTTGA
>JAAYNG010000166.1 GCA_012520935.1 Tissierellia bacterium
CACAATAGGTTTTGCAATATTACAAAGCCCTGATTTCTTAGCGTATTTTGCTACAATATCATAATTTATTACATAAGAAAATGTAGGATCTGGTACTACCATCAAACGTTCATCTGTTCTTCCAAGTACTTCTTCAATTAGATCAAAGGTCGCTCGATCTCTTACCCCAAGTTTTAAGAAAGATTCAATAGACCCTTTAATTAATTTTCTCTGAATTGAAGACAAACTTTGAAAAGATGTATCTCTGCCTGATGCAGCTACCATAAATTTCCTAGCCTTAACAGTATTATTTAACCAATATGCCGAGATCTCATCTTCATTACATCTGAAAAGTTCCAACAACGTGTCACTTCCTACATAAATAGCATCGTAACCTAATCCATCTATAAACTGTAATGATTTTTCTCTGTTTTTCGATACTAGCACTTTGCCAGATTTTGGAAAGCCCTTGGAAAAATCATAGTATTTAAATAATTGACGTATATCTTGGAGGAATGAAGAAATAGTCATTCCGGAAATATATGGACGCCATACTGCCCACCAAGAATGATACCTTATAAACTCAACCTTACAATTTGGAAGCAATGAAGATAATACCCTATAAACACTCATTGCCTGTAAATTCATTCCTGGATTAATATCATTAAAATATGGAAAGTCCGAGAAATATGTTAGTATACCAACTCTTTTCATTAATATCGTTTCTTTAAAATAATTCTCAATGTTTTATACAATCCCAGTTCCTCTAATAATTCTTTAAACTTGTGGCTACAAAAGACTCTTAGTTCAAACAACATAGATGTGACATATTTGGAATAACCTCCATCAAACTTCGGAATCTCGTATCCAAGTTTTTCATATAGCGCAAATCTTGCAGCTTGCCTAATCTTCTTACTTTTTATATTTGTCCACTGTGATTTAATAATTTCAGATTGATCGAGTGCCTCACAGTAAATGACCCTTTCCTTACACATTTGTTCAATCACTTCTCTAGCAAACTTACTCCTACCAACTACTATTGACCATTGTTTTTTATGCTCTATGTATCTATCTATCCATGCATCCCCACAAGCAATATCAGCAAGCTCACCAGTAGCATCAACACAAAGATGACATCTAAGGATTTTTGAATACCCTGTATACCCTGTATAATTAGGATATGGAGCTTCGTATCTTTTGCCAAATGAATCATATACTAACAAAGAGCCAGGTTGTCCTCCTCCTCTAAATCTGAGATACTCAATCTGATCAAATCTAACACCATGCCTCTTGGACAGTTTTTGAATGCTTTTGTAACTCTTAAACCCCCCACAAAAGTTTGCAATTGTAAGAACAACTTTTTCTTTAAGTTCAGGGACAACTTTTTGTAATTTCCTCAAACCAGCAACTTGGCAAGGTGTACCTATGAAAGCAACCTTTCCATTAAATTCTCTCAAATCAACTAAGAAAGAAGAAATATCCACCGGGCAGTACTTAGAACCTTGGCAATCTAATATATCGCTTAGTTTTGAAGTTAATATAGTATTGGTTCTTGGACCGTTCTCAGTATAGATAAATTTTGTACATGCTACTTTGTCAGCAATACCTTTTTCCAATACAAACAGAAGCAGCTGTGACATAACACCACCGGAGGATGCCCCTTTAATTACATCTGAGTTGATGGCATATGCAGCATAACTCGAAAGAATATTACCAAGCTCCATTGAGTAACTTCCTTCACTTCCATATAGTTCTATACCTTCATGAACAATATCATAACCAATTGCAGGGCACAAATTGTCTCCTAATGGATATGTTTTGTGGGAATCTAATTGTGGAATATTCATTCCATGCTTTTTTGAAAATCCCATCTCAATACCCTCACCTGAAGCTGTACAGATCCCACAACCTAAACACAGCTTACTTTTCACTACCTGATGTAAATCCATCTATACAAGTGATTTAAAACAATCTATATATTTCCTTGCTATTTGCTCTACGTTATAATTCGTTGCAACATATTCCTGTTGGTTTGTTAGCAATACTTGATAAGTATTCTCATGATTTAAAATTATCTCTTCTATTAGGTCAGCCAAGGCAAAAACAGAACCAGCCTCAAAAATATATCCATTTACACCATTTTCAATAACATCTAAAAAAGCGGGTAAATCAGAAGCCAAAACTGGTAAATTATAATTCAGAGCTACAGTAAGCGCACCACTTTGAGCTATATCTTGATATGGAAGTACAAAATAATGAGATTTAGCAAATAAATCAGGAATATCGCTATTAGGGATTGGCTCAATCCGGGTTTCAAACAGAAATTTATTCTTAATCAGGTTCTGATACTTTGACCAATTGTTGCAACTACCTGCAATAATAACCAGAAAAGGAGTTCGTGTCCTTTCATATGCTAATTCTGCCGCTTCGATCAGGATATCAACTCTTTTATAATCGCGGATAATTCCAAAGTTCAAAAAAGTAATAAGTTTATTCTTATCCTTTACTTTAGATGCTCCAAAGTCCTTAAGTGCTAATGGTGCTTCTAACACATTCTTCTTTCCCCAACGATTTTTAAGATAATTAAATTGGCTTCTTGAAAAAACATGGACATTACGGAAAAGTATCATAGCTAAGTTCACATAACTTCTCATGAAGTAGTAATTATGTGCCCCTTTGGGTGTCTTTACGTTATGAACAGCAAAGACAACTTTTGAGTTCCCCAAAAACAATCTAAGCATTGGAACAAAATAAGGCGCCCCTACACAATCTACATATACTATATCAGGGTTTTGCTTGCGGATATTATTCAACAGCTTGAAATACTGAAAAGCCAACCTAATATCCCGTCCACGATATTTCAATTTGAAATAAGTAGGTCTCAACTTTGTTTGTCTTTCAATTAATTCATAATAATCTACAACAGTTAGCTTACCCAAAATAACTATCCATGTGATATTACAATCCTTAGAAACAACTTCCACTATTGGTAAATCAACATCGATAAAGCTATCTGCAGTAATCCATACTATCTTCTTCATTTATCTGAGAATTTGAATCTATTATTTAGTATCATTGCCGTCCGATAAAAACCGA
>JAAYNG010000167.1 GCA_012520935.1 Tissierellia bacterium
ATATCTCCAAGGCTAATGAGCTTTGCCAAGGGGTATGGAGGAGGTATAGGGATAACATCTCCAAAGAAGCTTAAAAGACTTGTTTCATTGATCAAGCTATGTGTCTGGCTCAAACCGGATTTAAGTATAGAAAGGGCCTCCATGTCACCAATCTTTATTAAAGCTCCCTCGCTCACAGGCATAAGGCCCCCATTTAAGGCAATAGCTAAGAAGTTAAAAAGGCTTCCTAAAAAAATCAACTTAAAACCCTTATTATCCTTATTTATAAATAAAAAGACTAAAAGTAGAAAGTATATTAAAATATTTAAAAATTGAATGGCTCGAAATTTAAAAAACAATGATACAAGCATAGAAATAAATAAAGCAATCAGTAACGATTGCCCCTTTAAACCATCTAAAAGAGAAATATTAATTCCCTTTGAAAATATTAAAATAATAACTGATACAATGACTAGTTCTACAAACATCTTCTTATCCTATTTTGCCCTTATTCAAATACAATTTTTATCTCTTCATAACCCAAGGCCTTCAAAAAAGTAGTCAGTAGGTCCTTCAAGTTGGTCTCCGCCTCAACTAACAGGCCACTTTTAATAGCCTCATCTTCCATCTTCTTCTTTTCCCCTATCAATAAAGAATATAGGTCATCATATTTTAGTGGATTAAATACCGTATCCCTCTCATCAAAAAAGTAAACTTCTTCTTCAAGAATATTGTTTTGAATAATTGAAACCCGAGGTAGGGATATCTTTACCGTCTTTTCATCAAGATTATCAACAGTAATCTTACTTGCATCCAAGCCAGCAAGTATCTCTCCCTTGTACTTTACAATAAACCTCTTAGTGGTAAAGGGAAGTTTTAACTCTTTAATTTTCATTACATCAGAAAACTCCGCAACATTGACATAGTTGAACTTTGCGGTTGACAGGCTTGCTATCTTTTGAATTTCCTTTTCAATATTTTCTGAATGGATATTTGTTTCATTCTTGAGTTTAAAGCCAAAATATAAGGCGAAAACAATAGCAATGACAGAAACCAATATTAAAAGTCTAAGTAAAAGGTTGATGTTTACTTTCTTATCCATATCCCACCTACAATAGTGTGTTTTTACTTTTCAAAAAATTCTTTTTTCTTACATAACTAGTCCAGCCCTAAAGATGTCAATACATTTTGATTGAATTGTGTAGCCTTATCAAGGCCAATCAAGGACTTCTTTTCATTTTTAAAGTCATTCAAATAGTCTTCCAAGGACTTATCATAAGCTATACCTGCAGACTTGGCCTTATCAAGCAAATTTTTATGCCCTGACATTAATATATCTAACTCATCTTCCGACAGGCCGTACTTAAACCTAAGTTCTGTCCTTTCCAAGTCCTCTTCCTCATCAACCACCCCTGTTGTTTCAGTTCCGGACTCAGTTTTTCCTTCAGAAACTTGTCCTTCCTTTTCCTTTTCTTTTTCTATCTCTTCTAGCTTTTTATCATACTTTTCATAGTAGGAAGCAAAGAAGTCTTCATCAGAAAGCTTTGTAGTGTCATAGTCTATTATGTATTCATCAAGGGTTAAATCAAGCTTCATACCCTCTTCCATCAAGTAAGCCTTCAGTTTAGAATACTCATTCATTAGCAATTGTTCTTTTCCCGAAAATTTTCTGTTAGGGTCCTTATCCTCTTCTGTAATCTCCGGCTTGCCCATGCTTTTATAGTCTATCTTGCTGGATGGGTCTATCTTTAAGCTTATATTCGACTTTGAGTTGCCCATTGAAGGTAGTTTAATAGCTCCTGATAAAAATAAAATAATAATAGCAACAACTACAACAGTTACCAGTATAATAATAAGATTTGTCTGATCATTATTCTTTTTTCCCTTTTTCAAATATACCACCCCATGAATATAATAGCATTTCGGCGTGTAATTGTCAATTACCTAAAGGGAATTCATACTA
>JAAYNG010000034.1 GCA_012520935.1 Tissierellia bacterium
CAAAGCAATTATTATTTTTAAAAAATTATATATTTAAGCAGATCTTCTTAAAAAAGTGTAACATATGTATTGACATTCTAGAAAGGGCAAATCTCTATGGAAACTTTAATATTGACATGGTAGGTAATGCTTCAGCAAGGAAGCCTATGATTGTTGATGATGAAGATGGGGAATTTTATGAGAAGGCTAAAAACATCTTCCCGGAAAAAGAGATAGGCCTATCAAATTTAGGTCAAAGTGATGACTCGAGTTTTTATTATAACTGGATAAGGAATGGTCGTTACACTACAGCGGACTTTAGGAGTGAAGAATTTGATAAAAACTGGCTGGTTAAAGAAGAAGATTCCAGTGCAGTTGACTTAGACTCTTTGGTCGAAGATACAAAATTTATCAGCATCTTTGCCAACGAATTTATTTTAAGTTCCAATAAAGCAATTCCAAGAGCTACAAGTTTTTACCAAGACCTGATTGAAAAATATTATAGGAATAAGGACTTAAAAGAAGAGAACAATATATTTGAATTTTTTTCAGATGATATGAAAAGGCTAGTGGAATTTAAGTACAAGTTAAGTGACTATAAGAATGAAAAAATGGAGCTTAACTATATTGACTATGAAATAGAGGTTATCCCTATCAAACTAGAAGAGTGGAAGGCTAATGAAAAAGAATTCCAAGTTATAAGAAGGTGGAAATATAAACCCGATACTGATTTAATCACAACTGTTTCAGAAACTGTAGAAATCAGACTAGATAATTCTATGATTTCAGAGTTTTATTATGGAGGTAAGGAGGATTTGTTTTTAGGCGGTATTGATAAGCTATACAAAAAAGCCTTAGAAAATGGAGAGGATATTGATGGATTACTTGAAGAATACTTCGAAAGCTTCAAAGAGTCTGTAGATAAGATTGTAAATAATTGATTAAGGTGTCAAAAATGATCTTTCTTCATGCGTATGGGTGGTGAACCACCGCCCGAACATTATAGAAGTAATTATAGCCTTTCAGATTAACGGGCGATTAGTAATCGCCCCTACGGAAACATCGATTTTATACTTTTGACACTCATATAGATAATTAGTTAATAATAAGGAGGAAATGAAATATGTATTCTAAAATGATTAATAAACTGGTTGAAAATAGGACTAAGGAACTAACTCCAAAAAAGGGAATATTTTTAGCCTTATCACTGACACTTATTTTCTTTTTATATTTCCCTTTTTTAGTGTCCTACTTTTCAGATGGGGTTGAAGTTATTGGGAGAAATAACACATGGCTTGAAAGTCTGCGAGTAATTAGTCCCTTTAGCTTTGGTCCATATATTATTGGTCTGGCAACAATTGTTATAGTATCAAGATTTAATAATGTCTTTCTAAAATTGTTCTTTATAGGAATCTATGGACTGGCTATAGCAGTTTCTTTGGTTGCTATAATGGGCATGTCCAAATACACTGACCTCCTGATATATGCACCAGATTTAATTATAATATTAATTATCTTATCAGTAATTATGCTAAATATTAGAAAGAGGGCAAAGATTGAGTAAAATTATCCTCTCTTAGAAATGCCTTTTCCAAAAGTCTTCCCTGTACTGCATTATCTCCTTGTCATCCTTTATAATCAAGGCCATGTATAGGTAGGAAACAAAATTCATAATTATTACTGATGAAAAGAAAACCAACTCAACCTTCCTCCTATTGACATTTGGATATACGCTAGCTTCTACTAATTCAATGCCATTATTTAATTTAGAAAGACCTATTCCAAAAATAAGTATCAGACCAATTAGGTAAAACAAAAATAATATCAGATAAATCCTATTGATATCTGTCTTTATCAAATAGGCCTCAAACTTGTCATAATATTTTTTATAAAGCCTTTCAAAGGCAAAGAAAAATAATAAGGAATAAAATATTGATTCTCTGACAATGCCCTTAATGCTTACGAGAGAGGTGTAGTCTATAAGTTTACCAACAAAAATAAATAAGTAAATAAAAATAGCTACTACAAAAATTTTTGTCCTCACAAGGTATTTAAAGAAGTCAAGAATAACATCCACAAGGTCCCTTGTCCTTGCTGTTTCTTCCCTCTCTTGCCTAATATCTGTATCTTCCCTATAAGTCCTAGGGGTTTCTTCTCGCCTGTCATATGCCCTTCTCCTGTTCTCGTCAGACAAAACATCATAGGCTTCAGTAATCTCCCTGAACTTCTCCGGATTGTCCTTGTATATTGGGTTTAAATCCGGGTGGTACTTTTTGGCAAGCCGCCTATATGCAGTTTTTATGTCTTTATTTGTTGCCCACTTACCAAGGCCCAGTACACTATAATAGTCTTTGCTTTCCATAAATACCACCTGTATAAATGATTATAGCCTATTAAATGAACGGACGGTTAATAGCCGCCAATACCACAATTAGCAAAATTTATAAATTTTTTTACTTTTAAGTCAGCCCCTACGAAAAAATTATAGCCTTTTTAACTTCTGGGCGATAAGTCATCAGTCCTAGATACTTTCAAAATACTTATTCTTAAAAACTTGACTTCCATCCAGCTTTTCCATAGTCCCATAGTGGGAAAACTTTAAGCCTATCTTAAGTATTGCCTTCTCTGAAGCTATGTTTTCAACAACACAGTCGGCTCCGAATTTTTTTCCGTCAAATTCTTTCTTTATATAGTCAATCAAGGCCCTGCCTGCTTCTGTTGCATAACCTTTATTCCAATGATTATAGTCAAAGTTATATCCAAAGGACCAAAGCTCTCTATCATCAATATATTCTATGCTTGCATTTCCAACCATCTCGCCTGTTTCCTTCAAAGAGATAGAAAAATAGAATTCTCTTTCCTTATTAAGATTTGACCTAATCCATTCCTCTGCCTCTCCAACTTTCTCATAGGTTGGGTAAGGCATGAACTTGCTCACCCTTGGGTCAGAAAGCCATTTGAAAATTTTTTCAGCATCTTCCACTTTCAAAGTCCTTAAGATTAGCCTTTCACTTTCAATAAGCCTATCCATTACTCTAGATAATCTACAATTTTAACGACTTGTCCAACTTTTACATAGACCCTTGGGACCCTTCTATTAATCATACAAACAATCTCATAATTAATAGTTCCCAAGATTTTTGCCAAGTCGTCAGCAGTAGGAAAGCCTCCTTCTCCATTGCCAAATAAGATAACTTCATCCCCTACTTCGGCATCAACACCATCTAAGGAAATCATACATTGGTCCATGCAGATATTCCCAACCTGCTTAGCGACCTTCCCATTTATACCAACCTTTGCCTTTGAGGAAAGCATCCTAGTATACCCATCAGCATAGCCCACAGGAATAGTGCCAATCCTTTCATCATGGTCTGTCACATACTTGTGACCATAGCTAATCCCTCTACCCTTTGGAAGTACCTTCACATGGGCAAGCTCTGTCCTAAAGGTCATGGCAGGCTTGACATCCAAGTGGTCAAGGTCCACATCATCAGATGGCCTTAGTCCGTAGAGGATAATACCTGCCCTCACCATGTCCATTTTAAAATCAGGCATCAGGTCATTAATCCCGGCACTGTTGGATATATGTCTAATCTTAATATCAATACCCTCTTCTGCCAGCCTGTCGCAAGTCCACTTGAACTTTTCCAGCTGGTCTTTGGCACTTGACTTGTCCTTTTCGTCAGCCCTTGCCATATGGGTAAATATTCCCTCAATTTCAAGATTAGGCAGTTTCGCAATTTCTTTAATGGCTTCAATAGTCTCTTCACTAGCCTGCAAACCAATCCTACTCATGCCGGAATCAATTTTAATATGGCACATGGCATTTTTCCCAAGCTTCCTTCCTGCCTCTGAAAGGGCCATAGCTGACTCCAAAGAATAAATTGTTCCTATAATATCATTCCTTACAAGAGTTTCAAAGGCAGAATTTGGAGTATAACCCAAGATAAGTAGTGGGGCCTTAATTCCCGCATTCCTCAATTCCACAGCCTCGTTTAGGCTTGCAACAGCAAGCCTGTCAGCCCCGTTCTCTAAAAAAATCTTAGCAGCCTCTACTGCCCCATGACCATAGGCATCAGCCTTTACAACAGCAGTGACAAGAGTGTCATCCCCTGCACACTTACGCACAAACTTAATATTATGGATAAGTGCGTCCACATCAATAATTACATGAGTTGGTCTTAAGTCCTTTAAATCCATTTTCATCCTCCCCTTTTTTTAACATTTTCTTATATCAGTATAACATATTAATAAGTTTCCTTCTATTACTTAATAAATTTTAATTCACAAAGATTAGACAAGTCCCTGCCCCTTTTAGTGAGCCTTAAATAGTCCCCCTCTTCTTCCATCAGACCGTCTTTCATTAAGCCTTTAACTTCTTTACCATATACTCCTTCCAGTTCAACAGAAAACAATTTTTTAAATTCTTCCTTTGAAACGCCCCTGTTTTTCCTAATTCCAAAAATCATAAAGTCTTCCATAAGCTCTTTTTCAGTTATCTTTTCCGAAGATTCTATGGGGAGCCTTCCTTTTTCTAGGCTATAAATATAAAATGATAAGTCTGATGTATTCTTCCTCCTAGTCTTATCTATAAATGATGAACTCCCAAGCCCAAGTCCTATATATTCTTCCAAAGACCAGTACTTTAAGTTGTGTCTTGATTCATAATTCTCTTTGGCAAAGTTTGAAATCTCATATTGTCTTAAGCCTGCATTTTCAAGTTCACCCACTAGGTAATGGTACATCCTCCTATCCAGTCCTTCGTCCGGAAAAGCTTCGGGATTTTTTTCATAATAATCATAAAGACATGTTCCCTCTTCCAGTATTAAAGAATAATAAGAAAGATGGTTGGGATTAATTTGTAAGACCATCTCCACATCCCTCTTTAAGTCGTCAAATGTTTGATATGGAAGGGCCATCATCATATCTATATTAATATTTTCAATCCCTAAAGACCTTATCATCCCAATAGCTTCAATAGCCTTTTTAGAATTATGAATCCTTCCAATATACCTTAAAGATTCATCATTAAAACTTTGAACCCCCATAGAAAACCTATTAACTCCTGCCTTCAAGTAGACTTCCAACTTTTCCCTAGACACAGATTCCGGGTTCATTTCAATAGTAATCTCTGCACCTTCCTTCAAAGCAAATGCCCCTCTAACAGTCTCCATGAAATCCTTCACATATGACGAGGGAATAAAAGAGGGAGTCCCCCCTCCTATGAAGACAGAATCGACCCCATATTGGAACTCCCCAAATAAACTAATTTCTTTTTTTAAAGCAGAAAAATAATCTTCCATCCTATCCCCATTGGCAAAGGATAAAAAATCACAATATTTACATTTTTGAGCACAATATGGAATATGGATATATAGACCCTTATTTTTCATCATATTTCAAAACAGTGAGGAAGGCATCCTGTGGCACTTCAACAGTACCGATTGACCTCATCCTCTTCTTTCCTTCTTTCTGCTTCTCCAGTAGTTTCTTCTTTCTAGAAATATCCCCACCGTAGCACTTGGCAAGTACATCCTTTCTCAAGGCCCTGATGGTCTCTCTGGCAATTATCTTAGACCCAATAGCTGCCTGTATTGGAATTGCAAACTGGTGTCTTGGAATCGCATCCACCAACCTCTCTGCAATTGACCTCCCCCTCTCATAGGCCTTTGACTCATGAACAATCAATGAGAATGCATCAACCATTTCATTGTTTATTAAAATATCTAATTTAACCAATTCAGACTCCCTATAACCAATTATCTCATAGTCCAAAGAAGCATAGCCCCTTGTCTTGGACTTAAGGGCATCAAAGAAGTCATATATAACCTCATTTAAAGGCAACTCATAATGCATAACAAGTCTTGTCTCTTCCAAGTATTCCATATTGAGGAAGGTCCCCCTCTTGTTATTGCATAGTTCCATTATCGTCCCAACATAGTCATTAGGTGTCATTATATCAGCCTTAACAATAGGCTCCTCTATCTTTATTATTTCATTTTGAGCAGGCAAATTTGAAGGGTTTTGAACTTCTATAACCTCCCCGTCTGTTTTAGTAACCTTATATATTACCGACGGTGAAGTAGATATGAGACCTAAGTCGAATTCCCTTTCCAACCTTTCTAAAACTATCTCCATATGGAGTAAACCTAAGAAACCACACCTAAAACCATAACCAAGAGCTGCAGATGTTTCTTGCTCAAAAGTAAGGGCTGCATCGTTTACTTGTAACTTTTCCAAAGCCTCTTTGACCTCAGTATATTCTTCCCCCTCTGCAGGGTAAATACCTGAATAAACCATAGGAACAACCTTTTTATATCCGGGGCAAGGCTCTGCAGTTGGCCTTTCTAAGTAGGTAACCGTATCACCAACTCTGGCATCCTTAACATTTTTTATGCTGGCAGTAAAGAAACCAACATCACCAGCAGTTAAAACATCACAAGGGACATGGCCATTCTTCATGAATCCAACCTCGTCAACCTCATATTCCCCTCCAGTAGCCATCAGTTTAACCATATCGCCTTTTTTGATTGACCCGTCATATACCCTTATAAAGCAAACAACACCCCTATATAAATCATAGTAGGAGTCAAAAATCAAAGCCTTCAAGGGCTTGCTGTCATCTCCTTCCGGAGCAGGGACCTTAGCTACAATAGCTTCCAAAACATCCACTATGTTCAGACCTTCCTTTGCAGAAATCAAAGGTGCATCTGAACAGTCTAAACCTATTATATCTTCTATTTCTTTTTTTGCCATATCCACATCGGCAGATGGTAGGTCAATCTTATTTAAAACGGGTATTATCTCCAAGTCTTCATCAAGGGCAAGGTAAACATTTGCAAGCGTTTGAGCCTCCACCCCTTGAGTGGCATCAACAACAAGTATAGCCCCTTCACAGGCAGCCAAGGAACGGGAAACTTCATAAGTAAAGTCCACATGACCGGGAGTGTCAATGAGGTTTAGTTCGTACTTCTCTCCATCCTTAGCCTTGTAGTCAAGCCTTATGGCCTTTAATTTTATTGTAATACCCCTTTCCTTTTCCAAGTCCATGCTGTCAAGGACCTGTGAAGTCATGTCCCTCTTTTCAAAGGTACCTGTCTCCTCAATCAACCTGTCAGCCAAGGTAGACTTGCCATGGTCAATGTGAGCAATTATAGAAAAATTTCTTATATTATCTTTTATCGCCATATATCCTCCAAATTAGTCCATTAATCCAATCTTATTAAATGGGAAATACCTTAAAAAAGCATAGGAAACAATAGACTTCTCGTCGATTGTTCCAAAAAACCTACTATCTTTAGACTGCCCAGGTCGCCTATTGTCGCCCAAAACATAATATGACCCAGCTGGAACTTCCCATTTATAAATGTCTCCAGTAGTTGTTTCTACACCATTTTCAATGTAGTCTTCCTCAATCTTTTTACCATTAACATAGACATCACCATCAATTATTTCAACCACATCACCGGGAAGGCCTATGACCCTCTTGATGTAATCCTTATTAGTGTCAGGTGCGTGAAAAACTACAATCTCACCCCTTCTAGGCTCCCTAAAAAATGTTGAAATTTTACTTACAAGTAGCCTGTCCTTATGTTCAAGTGTAGGAAACATTGAAAGACCATCTATTTGAGTACTATCTATAATAAATAGCTTAATTACAATGGCAATAGCCACTGCAGTTAGCAAGCTTTTAATCCACTCCACCAGTTCATTTCCTTCTTTTTTTTCTTTATTTTCCACTTCAACTTTATTTTCATCTTTTTCCAATTATTCCATCTCCTTATGGTATCTCTCTAATCTTTCAATTGAATCAAAAGGAAAAATCCTAAATTCTGCATAAGATTTAATAGAATTCTTGTCAATCAATCCAAAAATCCTACTATCTGTAGACCCATTCGGCTTCCTATTGTCTCCTAAAACAAAATAATATCCATCAGGAACCTTCCACTTGTCTTCAAAAAAAATTTCCGTCTTGATACCGTCGTCAATATAGTCCTCTATTAGTGCCTGATTATTTAAATAAACTTTACCCTCATGGATTTCCACAAGGTCTCCACCTACACCTATTACCCTCTTAATAAAAAGCCTTCCATCGGTTGGAGATTTAAATATCACAAGCTCTCCCCTTTCAGCTTCCCTAAAAAATGTAGATATCCGAGTTACAAGCAGTCGGTCCCCATTCTCTAAAGTTGGATTCATAGAAGCTCCGTCCACAGTTGTGATATCAAATAAGAAAAATTTAATAAATAAGGCAATGGCAAGAGCCTTAAAAAGTTCAATCCCAAATTCTTTTATTTTTCCATCAAATATTTTCTTTTCCATCATCCATCTCCTTAACTAGAAGCCATTGTTCCCTTGTCATATCCATAAGTCTTGGGTCTGACTTAACCAAATCATTCTTCATAGCCATCCCCATGTAAGTTGAAGCATTTTTCTTATCGCCTATCCGCCTAGAAAGCTCACCAATTAGGTAGGTAGTATTCCCCTCATGCATAGCTGGAAACCCTCCATATTCATCTTCTGAATAGGCTTCTATAAGCTTGTCCCTTGAAGTTTTTGTAAAACGCATTTCACTTTCCTTATCGCCTTTTAGTCTAAACAGTCTGGCTACAATTAAAGAGTACATCCCCAACTCCACATTTGAAAAATGACCAAGCTCCGCAATTCTCAAAGCAAGCATCCAAGTGACTATGGCCTCGTCCAATGTCCTTTCCTCACCATAAGACTTGCCTGACCATTTCCCCATTATAGCCTTTGATATCTGTTCTTTTTGAGCAGGTTTTAACTTTTGATACTTGCTTTCCACTGCTGAGTATCCGCAAAATGGACATACTAGCACCTGATAAAAACTTGGCTGTATGCCATTATATAAAGCATTTAAGTCACTTTCATACCTGTCAACTTTAAGCCAACTCTCCCTTAGTTTCATAGATTCAAAGGATTGTTCACAAATTGGACAGGTGAACTTCTTCGTGTATAAAATTGATAAATCTTTTTCTTCAGTCATTAGTATCCATCTCCATCTAAATTACCATCATTATTTTCATCTTCAGGGTCTACGAAGGGAATCTCATCAGCAGGAACCTCGATAACCACATCTCC
>JAAYNG010000035.1 GCA_012520935.1 Tissierellia bacterium
CTGTTATATTGGAAGAGTGACCTCCCTCTATATAAGAATGGCGGGGTTTCCCCCGCCTCCATAGACAAAATCACGAGATTTCTCTTCATTGCCCCAACAAAACTCAAGGCTTCAACTAAAGAGTTCTCCTTATAATTGCCTCTTCTTATGCGATCTCTCGCCTTTATCCCAATTATTGGGTAATTTTCAAATTAACGATATCTTGATACCACATCCATACTGGAGTTGTGTTCAAAGCTTCTATCCTTGAAGAATAGATGTCATAGTATTCGTTTGAATATAGAGGAACACATGGCATATAGTCGTTCCACCATAGTTGGAATTCTTCCCAGTAATCCAGATATTTTTCTCTCTCTGAACCATCAAGATTTCTCATCTTAACTAGGATTTCATCAACCTTAGGGTCGTTAACCCTGTAAATATTGTCGTTTCCAATTTGTGATGAGTGGTATGAGTAGTAAGGGTCGTGTGGTACAGCAAAACTTGTAGCCAAGTTGAAAGCAGTATAAACAGGATTATCTACATTTGGATTGTAGTAGTTGTTTAATAATGTAGCAAAGTCACCAAATGTTACATTGTATAACAATCCGACATACTTACCGTTCTTTGGAATTTCAGCTGCAACTGTGTCAGTTACATTGTTTTCAACTGTACCAAAGTGGTTGATAACAAGTTGTTCACCCTTGTCATTATATCTGTAGTAATCAAATGAGTCGATGTTTTCGTCAGCTGCTGCCTTAGCCTTAGCTGGATCCCAAGGAGTCTTTCCGTCTTTTTCATATAGGAAAGGAGTATTGTTTAGAAGTTCATTAGCCTTGTCTATGTTTAGAGTATAGTGGTTAAGTTTTTCTTCTAATTCTTCCCCTCTGTCAGCGTACATCCATTCTGATAGACCATACTCACCATTTACAACAACACCATATCCGCCAAGTACATTTTGTACGAATACATTTCTGTCCATCAGGTAAGCAACTGCCTGTCTAACTTCCTTGTACTTAGTGTTGGCAAGGTCAGTGTGGAATGCAATCATACCATAACCGTTTCTTGGATAAGAAGTAGTCTTAGCTGTGTCTGCCGCCTTAGCCTTTTCTATCTTTTCGCCTTCAATTTCACCAGGAGAAATGTCAATATCACCTGAAATTACAAGGTCAACATTTAAGTTTTGGTTAACTTGCTTTTGAACAACATTCTTAATAGTAGGCTTTTTGCCTTCATAGTTTCCTAAGAACTTGTCGTTTAATGTTACAGTTACAGTTTGGTTTTCAAAGCTTACAAAGTTGTAAGGTCCACATGTAACATCCGGTTTAAATCTGAACACTTGAGCTACTTCTAGAGCTGATGATCTGAAGGAAATGTCCCTTGCATCTAACTGACCAGCTGCAACTTCATCAAGAACTGCCTTGTATTCAGCATCTTTTTCATCAAATTTCTTTTGAGCTGCTGCCTTAGCTGCTTCGTAATCTTCGTCTGTTTCATAATTCTTTTCTGCCGGATCTTCAACTTCAGCGTCAGCTGCCCTGTTTTCTTCAATTGCCTTTAGGTCATTTTCAAGAGTAGTCTTTATAGCTGCTCTGTTGTTTTCAATCCTGTCTGTAAATGCTTTGATTTCTGCTTCTGTAGCTTCATAACCTTCCTTTGCAACTAGAGATGATCCGTCTTCACCTATGTCTAGGTTAGGAGTATATCTGTGCATTGGGTCCGGTCCAACTGATACTAGAGCTGACTCATAGAAGTAAGGTAGTTCTGATGGGTCAATTGTAACTTCAAATGTAGTGTCGTCAATGTACTTAACTCCAGGGAATGACTTAGAACTTCCATCATGGTAAGCTGCATAGCCTAGTAATGATGAACCTGCAGATGTTCCTGCACCTGCATCTAGCCACTCTGGACTTGCTGCAAATAATACACTGAATACATAGTCTTTTGCAGTGATTGGAGTTCCGTCGTTCCAAACTAGGTTGTCATTCAAGAAGAACTTATAAGTCTTTGAACCATCAGCATTATCTCTGATTTCCGGTTCTTTTGCGTTAGTAGTTTGGTCTAGGATATAGTCTCCACCAGGTCCTACTCCGTATGTTGAGTAGTAAGTTCCATATGTTCCGATTAGGGATTTGATAGCTGCGTCATAGCTTGAGTTACCAAAACCGTTAATCCAGTCGCCACTTATCTCAGGGCTACCTACAACTAGAGTGTCAGGGTCTTGAACTGCCGCTGTCTCCTCTGTTGTTTCTTCTGTTGTTTCTTCAGTAGTTTCTTCTGTAGTTGTTTCTGTAGTAGTTTCTGCTGGTGGTGTCTCTTGTCCGCCACAAGCTGTTGCAAAGATAACAACCATCATAAGAAAAGCTAACAATAATGCGATACTTCTCTTCTTCATTAATTCTCCTCCTTTTAAATTTTTTTCAGCCTTTTGCTGAAACTTAATATAATTGTAATATAAGATTCACGAAATGTAAAGGTTTTTTTGACTTTTTATTGAAAATATAAGTCTTAGAGAAAGCATTAACCCTATATTTTTTTCTATTAGTGTGGTAGTTTGGTCTTTGTTTTTGAGATGTATATAATATTTAAAAAATCTTATGCGCATTTAATAATAAAAAAGGCCTATCCAGAAAACTGAATAAGCCTTTAACAAATAATCTATTAAAGTTTACAAGCCTTTACTACATTTTTAAATAAGACTGCTGTTGTTACAGCTCCTACCCCGCCCGGGACCGGTGTAATCATCTTTACATAGTCCTCTAGGTTTGCATAGTCAAGGTCGCCGGATAATTTACCCTCGCTGTCCTCGCTTACGCCAACATCTATACATATTGAATGTTCGCCTACATAGTCCTTTGTAAACATCTTGGCCCTGCCCAGAGCAGTTACTACTACATCAGCTTCCCTTGTTATAGATGGTAGGTCCTTTGTCCTAGAATGGCAAACAGTAACAGTAGCATTCTTGCTAAGCATCATCATAGCAAGAGGCTTACCTAAAACCATTGTCCTGTTAATTATAACAACATTCTTCCCCTCCAGATCAACCCCATAGAAGTCTAACATTTCCATGCAGGCCTCCGGAGTTCCCGGAGAAAAACCGGAAAAGTCCCCATCAAAAACCTTAGCCAAGTTCAAAGGGTTCATGCAGTCGACATCCTTCTTTGGAGAAATCGTAGAAGAAATCACATCTGCATCTATATGTGAAGGCAAAGGTCTGAAAATAATTATTCCGGAAACCTTGTCATTCCTATTTAAGGATTCTATCTCTAACTTCAGCCCTTCGGTAGTTATATCTTCCGGTAATTCTAAAACTTCAGCTATTATGCCTAGTTTTTCTGAATTTTTAATTAAACTCTTTTCATATGAAATGTCATTAGGCTTTGCCCCGACCCTCACTATTTTCAGCAGGGGTTCAATCCCTTCCTTCTTAAGAGCTTCCACATCTTTAACAATATCTTCCTTTATCTTGTCAGATACATTTTTACCTCTTAATACTTCGGTCATTTAATACCTCCTAATCATTAAGGATCCTTCTTGCAGTAACATACCTGGACTTATAATAGCCTGAAAAAACATCCGAAACAATAACTTTCATATTGGAACCCGAAGAAGCATGGATCATTTGTCCATTACCTATATATAATCCAACATGAGAAATCCCTCTACCACTGGTGTTGAAGAAGACCAAGTCTCCCGGTAATAATTCACCGGCAGATACAAATTTTCCATTTCCAGCCTGGCTCCTAGATGACCTGGAAATCCCAACACCTGCAGCATTCTTATAAACATAAGAAGTAAAGCCGGAGCAGTCAAAACTACTAGGACCTCCTGAACCATACCTGTATGGCTTTCCTAATTGACTCCTAGCAAAAGATACAAGTTTTTCCCTAGATGAACTTGGAACTCTTGACCTGTTTGCAGCTTCCTTTATAGCTTCTTCAGTAGCTAACCTTATCTTTGATGATGAAATAACAAATTCATTTCCATTTCCATCAACAAGTATATACTTGCCTCCTAGGTAATTTTTAATTGAAACTTCACCAAATTCCGATAATTTTAGCTTAGCACTTCCGTTGTCCAATTCTTCACCGGTTAATGATAAAGCCTTTGTTAAGTTCACATCCTCCAACTGCTTAAGGTCATCTAAATATATATAACCTTTCTTCCCGCCATCATATTCAAAAAAGCCATAAGCTTCTTCTTCCAGTAATATTTGTAATATGTTTCCGGCATTTACTCTTCCAATTATCTGACCATTTGGTGCTTGTAGAACACGAGCTGAATCTATAGCTTGATATTTTTGTCCGGCCTTCCTAGTTACAATAAGGGCATCAAATGGAACTTCAAATATTTCAGCATGCTTTTTAACAAAATGTTTGTCTCCTTGAGACCTAATAACATCTATAACTTCACCGTCATTAAAGGCAACTTCTACACCATCTTTTACTAAATTAAAATTTTTAACAAATACTCCCGTATCTCTAAAAGTCATTAAGCCAAAAACTGCAACAAATAAAATGACCTTAATGAGGTTTTTCCCCTTAATCTCCATAACTCCTCCTTTATTTATTGAAATTTGTTTCTATTATATGACAACGCAAATATAATTGCAAGTAAATATTAAAAATTTATTAAGATTTCTTTTTTAAGATGTTGATAGTTTAGCTGTATACGATATTATCATTCCTTGTAATGCGATAATGTATATCTTTTATGTGACAGTAATGTATGCATGTTCTTATACTAGACTCATTTAAAAATTTCCA
>JAAYNG010000036.1 GCA_012520935.1 Tissierellia bacterium
AAAGGGTCCAATCCTTAGGGTCTAAAACCTCTTCCTTTGTATATTGGGCACTGTCTGCCTTATCCACTGCACTCATTATTTCATCTGAAATCCTCTTTAGCTTTGGATTAACCTTGCCACCAAAGTATTCATAAACAACCCTTGCAGCACTTGGAGCATCACCATCTATAATATAATTATCCTTACCTAGAGCTTCTTTATTTCTAGTTTGTTCAGACTCATGATGGTCAAAAACCAAGCCAGCTTTAGGATTATAAGGTAGGTTTGTAGTAATATCCCTATCTGTAATTTCAATGATGCCATCCTGCATATCCTTTGGGTGAACAAACTTGATGTCATCTAAAATTCCTAACTCTTTTAAAACCATTGAACAAACTAGACCATCAAAATCAGAACGGGTGACCAGTCTGTACTTATCATACTTTAATGTTTTCATTAAAATACCTCCTCGTATAATAATGTTGTAGTAAAAAACTACATTTTCTTTTCTATCCTATACTCATTATGGGATAATAATTGTAATAGATAGAGGTCGTAGTTCACCTCCTTGAAGCTTGTCTTCCTAAGAAAGGGTTACGCCTCTTCTTTACGTCCTTATGCGTATGAGCTGGATAGCACGTTAGTTGCTGTATGTCTAACGAGGTTGTATTGTCGTAAAGTTAAAGAGGGAGCTTTCTCTATCTAAATTTATATTAAAGTAAGGTGATTTTATGTTTTATGTTGGAATTGATATCGCAAAGAAAAACCACGAAGCTTCAATTATTGATTCTTCCGGGAAATTAGTTTCTGAGTCTATTTCTTTTTCTAATTCTGTTAAGGGTTTTGAGAAACTCAAAAATTATATTTCCTCTTTTAATATTGATTGTGATAATTCTATTATTGGAATGGAAGCTACCGGTCATTATTGGCTTAGCCTATATTCTGCATTGATTGATTCTGAATTTAGGGTTGTTGTTATTAACCCTATTCAATCCGATGCTTTTAGAAAAATGTATATTAGACAGACTAAGAATGACTCTGTTGATTCTTTTATCATTGCTCAAATTATGCGTTTTGGTGAGTTTTCTGAATCTTCTTTTTCTGATGAGGATACTTTCGCACTTAGAAATCTTTCTAGGTACAGATTTTCTTTAGTTGATGAATGTTCTGATTGGAAAAGAAAGCTTGTTGCTATTTTGGATCAAGTTTTCCCTGAATATTCTACACTTTTTTCTGATATTTATGGTGTTACTTCTAGAAATCTTTTATCTAAGTATCCTCTACCTGAAGATATGCTTTCTGTTAGAACTTCTTATCTTGCTGAAATGCTCTCTAAGTGTTCTAAGGGTCGCTTTGGTATGGATAAGGCTAAAGAAATTAAAGAGGCTGCTTCGAAATCTTTTGGTATCAAGTTCGCTCTTAAATCTTTTTCTTTCCAAATTAAGCAAATTATTAATCAAATTTCTTTTTTGGAAGAACAAATTAAAGAAATTGAGATTGAAATTTCTTCCTTAATTTCAGAAATGTGTCCTGTTATCACTACCATTACAGGTATTGGTGATGTTTTAGGTGCTGCTATTTTTTCTGAAATTGGTGATATTTCTCGTTTTGAAAGAGCTAGTCAACTTGTTGCTTATGCTGGTCTTGATGTATCTGTTAAGCAGTCCGGTGAGTTTGTTGGTACTCATACAAAAATTTCTAAAAGAGGTTCACCTTATCTTAGGCGTGCTATTTGGCTTGCTGCTACTGTTGCTGCTTTTAAGGACCCGGCTCTTTCTAAATACTATCAAGGTTTAAGAAATAGAGGCAAAGCTCACGGTACTGCTGTTGGTGCTGTTGCAAGAAAGCTAACCAACATAATTTTTGCTGTTTTAAGGGACAACAAAGCTTATATTCCAAATATTTGATTATCACATATTTAATTGTTTTTTTGACCTATTTTCATAGGTCTATTTTCCATGCGTTAATTTACATATTTAACTTTTTAGTTTATTATTTATTTACAAGTAGGAGGATAGGGTTATGCTGAGGAGCTACCCGAGCGTCTACTTGTGATATACAGATGTTGAGGGAGCTAATAGCTTCCTCTTTTTTTACATCTGGTATCCAAATGCGATAAACCTTAAAATTATCTATTGACTTTTAATAGCTGGTCTCTTTTATTAATGATTTATAATATAATTATATCAATAACTATCGGCTAATGCTATAAATTTTCAAAGAAATATTTAAATTTTAAGCTTTAATTAAGTTGTCAAAAGTAATTTTTCTTCAGGTGTAGGGTCGGTGATTCACCGCCCGAACATTATTAAAGCTTTAATTATAATCTTTTGAAGGAAGGGGCGATTAGTAATCGCCCTACGAAACCATTTTTTTACTTTTGACACTCGTATCAATATTTTCTGCAATCTTTATGCTAGTCTTGGTTTGAGCAAAAGACTAATCTATGGTAAGATATATTAAATACATATTTAAGATATAAAAAGTAAATGTCTATTGAGGAGCATAATATGGTAAAATTAAATGATAAAAACAAGGATAGATACCAAACAATAACACACCCCTTAGAGCCTCTATTCCGAGATGATTCCAAGATTTTAATACTTGGTTCTTTTCCTTCCGTAAAAACAAGAGAGTATGGTTTTTTCTATGGCCACCCTCAGAACCGTTTTTGGTTAATTATGGATAAGCTTTTTAGTGTGAGTTTGAGTAAAGACATAGAAGAAAGAAGGAACTTCCTTTTAAGGCATAAAATTGCAGTTTATGATTCTATTTTTCAATGTGATATCATTGGGTCCAGTGACTCAAGTATAAAAAATGTTATCCCTTCTAATTTAAGTGAAATCTTTCAAGTGGGAGATATTAAGCAAGTTTTCTGTAATGGTGGAACTTCATACAAGTATTATAAGAAATACCATGCAAAAAAATCTGGAATAGAAGGAGTTCAATTGCCATCTACAAGTCCAGCTAATGCAAGATATAGCTTAGATGATTTGGTAGCTGAGTGGGAGCAAATTCTTGAATTTATATAAATTGATTATTTTTATCAATTCCCACAACCTATTAGATAAAACAATATTTGTATATATGCTTTAGGGTATATAATATTTTAGGAGGGGATTATATGAAACATTATGAAGGATTAAGACAAAACAGGGCAGAATTAGTTGAAAAGTTTACAAAGATGGATAAAAAGTCTATTAAAGATGAGCCTACCAGGGAGCTTATTGCCCTGGCCTTTGCTGTGGCAGTAAAATGTGAAGCTTGCATTGCAGTTCACACAAAAGCTTATAAGGATGCTGGCGGAACAAGAGAAGACCTTGGTTCTTTTATCGATATTGCAAGAAATATGCAGGCCGGACCTGGGTTGACTTATGCTCTAAAAGTTCTTGAAGCCTATGACGAATTAGAGGAAGAATAAAAATTTTAATATTTTTGACTTATTGAGGGAGGATTAGATTATATCCTTCCTTTTTTTATTTATTACACCCCTTCAGTCGTGTCGGGATTTTGGGGTTCACATCATAATCTCCCCTACAAAAACCATTTTTTTTACTTTTGACGCTCATATCTTTATCTATAAATTAATAATTCAAACCTCCCACATCGTTATTACGAGCGAAGCAAAGCAATCCAGAAAAGACCAAGTTAATCTTTTACCCCTGGATTGCTTTGAGCTATAGCCTTCACAATGACCACGGTAAGAAGAGTTTTTAAACTGCGAAGATTGAATTAATAATATTTACACTATATTGATTGTAATGATATAATTGAAGTATGAAAAATGAAAATAGAACTTATATTGGTGTTTTGCAAATAAGAATAAAAATAGAATCTGCCTTCAGTCTAAAGGACAAGAGGCAGGTTGTAAGGTCCGTGCTTGAAAGGGTTGAGCACAGGTTAACATTTTCAGCCAGTGAAGTTGGAGATATGGATATGATTAACCTTTCTAGCTTGGCCTTTGTTTGTGTGTCTAATTCTAATAAGCATTTAGAAGAGAGACTAGACAAGTTAGAACATTTTCTAGAAGATGACTTTAGATTTGAAATAATAGAAAGCAACAGTGAAATTTTAAATTATTATTAAAAAGCAGAGGTGAAATTATTATCCACCCCTGTTTTTCTGCTTTACAGTATTTTTTTGTATACCTTTTCTACAATATAAGAAACGATTAATTGAAATGAAGCTACAGCCAGCATAGTTAGGGCTATGGTTTCATTCTTTGGCGTAATTATACCGGCAATTAGTACCATTATAAGTGTAAATAAATGTAATATCGGATACACTGATTTTTCATGAATCATTTTCCATAGCATATGCCTTCTTTAACAATTCTTCATCCCCTAATAGTTTGTAATAGTTATATATAGATGAACAAGCAAAGGCTATAGCTAATATCCAAAAACTAGAATCTTTTTTAAAAAGAGTAAATGGATTCTTATAAATGATATGATTATAAATTGCTATAAATATTATTGCTATGAGGAAGAATATAGAAAAATTCCTTCTTCTTTACAATTGTTTACGATAATTATTCATATTTGTTTGCTCCTTAAAAGTTTTTCTGGATTGCCACATCGGCTATCGCCTCCTTACAATGACATAGGGAGACCTTCCATAAAATATTTTTTTTAATATTGTGTCAACATTCAGAGAATATATTTCTACATAATCTTTGTCAGAACTAGCTTAATAAGTCCCATTATCACTAACTGGACTCCACCTATTACAATTAAAGTTGCAGCCACAGTTTCATTCCAATTTATAAGTGCATATCCGACCAGTATAATAGCGCATGATGTAAAGAAAAGAATTGGGAAACCAGCCTTTGACCTTATTGCCCTTAATCGTTCATCATTTTCCTTATTGTACTCTTCCTTTAACTTTCTATCATCAGCAACTATCTTTTTTAAATGAATTAGGCGGATTGAAGCCAAGATTGAGGCTCCTGTTAACATGCCAGCCACTCCACTGGTAAAATTTGTTGTATCTATTTTAATAATAAAGCGATTGACAACAATTAATCCAAGTGTAACGGCTATTAGTATTGAATTAATTAATATCCTTGCCTTGACCTGTTTACGATAATTTTCCATATTATTCCCTCCATTTACTCATCAAATTCTGAGAAGTCAAAGACTTCTTCAATTGTTAATCCAAAGAACTTAGAAATTTTATAGGCCAGTGGCAAGGATGCTGTATACTTTCCACCTTCAATTGAAGTAATGGTCTGCCTCGTCACTCCCACCTCTAGGGCCAGCTCTTCTTGGGTTATTTTTCTTTCTTTTCTTAATTCCGGAATTTTTGTTTCCATAAGGACCTCCTTTCGCAAAGTGGACTTTGCATTTTTAGTATAGCAAGCTTTGCATAAAATGTCAAGTAAACTTTGCAAATTTTATTTAACTTTTAAAAATAAATAATTCTTGCTATAATAAAGAAAATAATTAAGTTAGGTTGTGGTTTAGTGGATTTAAGAAAATTAGTTTTACTTCATTCAAACGATATGCATGGAGACTTTTTTGACGAGGAACAACAGGATAAAATGGTTGGAGGACTTTCCCTCCTTTCCGGTTACATTAGAAAGGCAAGGGAAAATTTTGAGAACACTTTCTATGTAATATCTGGAGATATGCTTCAGGGGTCAATTATAGACTCTGAATTTAAAGGTATTTCAACAATAGACTTAGTCAATATGTTGCAACCTGATGTGGCATCCATTGGCAACCATGATGCCGACTATGGGGTTGGGCATTTACTTTTTTTGGAAAGATGTGCCAAGTTTCCAATTATTAATGCTAATTTATATATAAACCCAACTATGACAAGGTTATTCAAGCCTTATTATATGTTAGAACAAAACGGGATTAGGATTTTATTTATTGGGATAATAACAGAGGAAGTTATAAAGCAAGGTGGAGGAGACCCCTTGTTGGGAACTTTTATTAATGTTAAAGATGCTTCAAAAGAAATTGAAAAGATTTGCAATGCCTATAACCATGTTGATGTAGACCTGACAGTCCTCTTAACCCACATTGGTTTTGAAAAGGATGTTGAACTTGCCAAGACATTAGACCCTAAACTTGGTGTTGATATAATAATAGGTGGACATAGTCACACCTTCTTAGAAGAGCCAAGGGAAGTAAATAACATTTTAATAACCCAAGCTGGAGTTGGAACAGATTTTATAGGTCGTTTTGATATTACTATTGATATGGATAACAACTGTGTCCATGACTACAAGTGGGAATTAGTGCCTATTGATGATTCGCACTGCGAAAGGGACTTATTTTTAGAAGATATCCTCAATAAGTATAAGGCAAAAACAGATGAGAAATACACTCAAATCCTTACAAGGTTTAAACATGTTCTTTATCACGAAGATAGGTATAGGGAAACTGCACTGGGGAACTTATTCGCTGACATTTGCCTTAAGCAATTTGGTGTGGATATCTTTCTTTTCGGTTCAGGTTCAATTAGAAAGGACCAAATGGGCGAAATTGTAACCTTTGCTAATTTTATTGAATGCCTCCCCTTCCCCGATAATGTCTATGCGATAACTATAAAGGGTAGCACCCTAA
The DNA here is from genome assembly GCA_012520935.1 of Tissierellia bacterium. GTDB lineage: Bacteria > Bacillota > Clostridia > Tissierellales > Peptoniphilaceae > JAAYNG01. The sequence continues at coordinate 6,558 of JAAYNG010000036.1, forward strand.
AAAAGATGTTAATAAATTACTGGAAAAAATTTGGCAATAGGGAAACTCATGAATTTTACCAATATTCAAGAGGACTTCACTGTGCCTTTGACCTAGACACTAAAGAGCTTGTGAACATAACCTTCAATGAACTTCCAATTCCAGACGAAGAAAAATTTGTTATTGGGCTACAAAGCTATCAGATGGACAATGTAGAAGTAAACTTTGGGCTTTCTAAGGAAGAATTATCTAAACTTAGGCCTATAAGGACAATTTCAACAGATGTGACCCAGGCAATCTATGAGTACTTCATTAACCATAGGCTGATTGAATCATCGGTTGAAGGTAGAATATTAATGTATAAAGACAGGTATGAGGAGGACAAATGGAAAGACGAGAATTAGTAGAATTAACCAATATGTGTATGGTTTATGATGGTAATAAAGTCTTAGTTCAAAATAGAGTGAGTGAAAACTGGGCCGGGATTACTTTTCCCGGTGGTCATGTGGAAAAATTTGAGTCCTTCACTGACTCTGTAATCCGAGAAGTTTTTGAGGAAACCGGACTTACTATAGAATCCCCACAATTATGTGGAATTAAAAATTGGTCAAACGACGATGGGTCAAGATATATAGTTTTATTCTATAAGACTGATAAGTTCACAGGTGAATTAAAGTCATCTGACGAAGGAGAAGTCTCTTGGGTGGATTTAGATGATTTTCATAAATTTAATCTTTCAAATGACATGAAGGATATGTTAAAGGTTTTTCTTGATGACAATTTAAGTGAGTTTTATTACTATAAAGAATTTGGCAAATGGGTATATGAATTAAAATAAAAAAAGAAAGAGGTATATAGATGATAAGATTTATTTCATGGAATATTGACTCAATAAATGCAGCATTAACAGGAGATTCTGCAAGGGCAGAATTAAGCAGACAGGTCCTAAGGGATATAAAGGCTCATGAACCAGATATTTTAGCCATACAAGAGACAAAATTAAGGGATTCAGGCCCAACTAAAAAGCACGAAGAGATTTTACAAAAAGACATCCCTAACTATAAGTATGTCTGGGTAAGCTCTAGGGAACCTGCCAGAAAAGGCTATGCAGGTACAATGGTTTTTTATAAGGAAGAACTTGACCCCAAGGTTGACTACCCATCAATTGGAGCACCCGAGCCTATGGACTCCGAGGGAAGAATCATTACCCTCGAATTTGAAAACTTTTTCTTTACAAATGTTTACACCCCAAATGCCGGAGACAAGTTAGTAAGGCTTGGTGAAAGGCAGGAGTGGGACAGGAAGTATGCAGATTACTTATGTGGACTTGATAAAATCAAACCTGTAATTGCAACTGGAGACTACAATGTTGCCCATAAAGAGATAGACCTGGCAAATCCAGATGGAAACAGAGGAAATGCCGGCTTCACCGATGAAGAGCGAGAAGGCTTTACTAACCTTTTAGCCAGAGGATTTACAGATACCTTCAGGCACATCCATGGAGATGTCGAAGGAGTTTACTCTTGGTGGGCACAAAGGGTCAAAACCAGCAAGATTAACAATTCAGGCTGGAGGATTGACTACTTCCTTGTAAGCGATAGGATAAAGGGAGAAGTGTTAAAGTCCGAAATGATGGACTCCGGTGAAAGACAGGACCACACCCCCCTGCTTTTGGAAATAAATAGGAATATTTTATCTGGGGATTATAAGTAGTTGAAACTTGAAAATAAAAAAATTGCCTAAATTTTTATAAAAATTATAAACTCAATTAAATAAAACAAAATCCCGCCATATTGTAAAGTAATAACTAACTCTTTCAATATCCAAATCTTTGTAAAATGTAAGCATTGCTGGAGGATGAAGGATTAAAGGAAAACTATTGAATTAATCAAAGAATTGATTAGGGGGTTAATATGAATAATATTATAATAGAAGAAGCAAGGGTTGAAGATGCTCAAAAGCTCCTTGACTATATGAAAATTATTGGGGGAGAAACGGATAATGTCACTTATGGAAAGGAAGGCATCGGACTTTCCTTGGAACAAGAAGAGAATTTTATAAGAACTAACAGAGAATCAACTACCGATATTCTTTTGCTAGTTAAAGATGGTGATGAAATTGTCGGTACCGGGAATTTTACTGCACCTAAAAGAGAAAGACTCAAACACAGAGGCGGTATTGGCATGACTATAAAAAAATCCCATTGGGGGCAGGGTCTTGGAAGTAAACTCTTAAAATGTCTGATTGATTTTGCCAAGAATGAGGCAAAGGCAGAAATAATTGCCCTAGAAGTTAGGACAGATAACGAAAGAGCAATTAGGCTCTACGAAAAATTCGGCTTTAAAATAGTTGGAAGGATAACCGGTCTGATGAAAATTGACGGGAAGTTTATTGACTGCCATATGATGGAGTTGATTTTATAATGGACTTGATTTATAAAGATGATTTCATTCCAAGTATTGAGGATATAATGCCCCTATACGAAGATGTTGGTTGGACTGCTTACACAAAGGACAAGGATAATTTAGAAAAGGCAATAAATAACTCTTTAATGGTTTTAACAGTATGGGATGATAAAAAATTAGTTGGACTTGCAAGGGTAGTTGGAGATGGCTACACTATTATCTATATACAGGATATTTTAGTTATTGAAGACTATAAAAGAAGGGGCATTGGAAGAAACTTATTAAAGGCAATACTCGATGAGTATAAGTTTGTAAGGCAGGTTGTCCTCATGACCGATGATACTGAAAAAACTATAAGCTTTTATGAAAGCATTGGTTTGAAAAAAGTATCCGACTATGGGATAGTCGCTTTTATGAGGTAGTTAGAAAGGTGAAATATTATGGAAGAACTAGAAACTAATTTCGCTTTTAAAACTAAGAATTTAAAAGAAACAAAAGCAGTTGATGTTTATTATAATTGTAAATATTTAGGAATTATTGAATATTATCATAATCAATTCCATAATAAGAACTGCTACTTAATTTTAAAACTGGAGGAATATAATAAAAATTTTGCAAAGGAATTGTTCCGGGCTTTTAAAGAACTAATCGGAGAGCCTCTGCAAGTTATGGTTGAATCCAGTGAGAAAGAAATTATTGACTTTATTATTGCAGGTAAGTTTTTGCTTAAGAGAAGATGCTATGAATTAAATGTTAGAAAAAAAGACTTAAATGGACCTTTAGAAGCTAATGCAAGTTTAAAAAGATTCTATATCGATTCTGACGAATATAATGAAAGTTTAAATTTACTATATAAACAATATGAGCTTGAACACGAAAAAATTAATCCACTTACAGTTGACATCAAAGAATTTTCAAAAATATTACCTGGTAAGGTTATTTGTTTAATAGAGAATGGCTCAGTAAAAGATTATGCCTTTATCGAAGAAAATGAAATAGCATATATCGGTAGTATAGAAGTAAAAGAAATAGATTTTTTCCTAAGTTCTCTAATAGATGGTTTATTTAAGAAGTTTGATAATATAGTATTTGAGTCTGACGATTGCTCACCTGCCGGAATGGCTCTGATGTCAATGTTTAAACACAATGAGGAAACCTACAACACATATGTTTTAAAATAACAGGAGGTATCATAATGGCTGAATTTAATGACTTTTTAAAGTTGGATATTAGGGTTGGAACGATTGTCGAAGCTGAAGTTTTTGAGAAGGCAAAGAAGCCTGCCTATAAGCTTAAAGTTGACTTTGGCGAAGAAATCGGAATAAAAAAATCTTCTGCACAGATAAGAGAACATTACCTGCCTGAAGATTTAATTGGTATGCAAGTTCTTGGAGTGGTAAACTTTCCACCAAGACAAATTGCAAATTTTATTTCTGAAGTTTTAGTTCTGGGTACCTATTCACAAGACGGAGTTATATTAATTACGCCGGAAAGAAAGGTACAGAATGACGATAAGTTGGGTTAAAATTATAATCCTATAATTTCTTCTTTCCTTTGAATTCTCTCCACATTTCCCCTCACCATCCTACAGTTACCATTGAATTCCCCACCTTCAACAACCGAGATAGACATGACCTCCACATCTCCAGTAACCTTACCGGATGCTTCTATAAAGAGCCCTTCTTTCGCATTTATATTTCCTTCAACACTTCCATATACCTCTACCCTTGTACCACTAATATTGCCTTCTACTCTACCCTTTTCACCTACCACAAGAGAAGAAGTTGAAGTCAAATCTCCCTTAATGCACCCATCTAATCGCAGATTACCTTTTGCCTCTACATTACCCTCAATTACAATATCCTCTCCAAAAAACGAATCAAATGAAGATGTCATTCCAGTCGATTTTTTCCTATTACTAAACATAAATAACCTCCTCCTATTTCAAATACTTCAAAGGATCTACTTGTTCATCATTAACCCTAATCTCAAAATGTAAATGCGGTCCGGAAGACCTGCCCGTAGAGCCAATTTCCCCAATAACATCGCCCTTATTTATAGTGGCTCCAACATTCACAAGATTTTTAGAATTATGTCCATATACTGTCTTTAAACCATTGCCATGGTCTATTATAATACAATTGCCATATGTTCCATAATACTCTGATAAAATTACCTTTCCTTTGGCAGCTGCAATAATTTCCGCCCCTTGACAATCTGCAATATCTATTCCTTTATGAAATTCAAAGCCTCTGCCGAAAGGATTTCTTCTTATGCCAAAGCCCGAACTTATCCTCCCGGAAGCAGGAAAAATATCAGGTATTCTGCTTAAGTATTCAAACCTCTCGTCTGCCTTATTCAAAAATCCTTCCATTTCAATTATCTTGTTATCTAAAATTTCTGATAAGGCAAGCAGTTCTTCCTTTGGGTTTGCGTGTTCAAAATCAAAACTTACGCCCTCGCCACCTTTTCCATCAGGTGGAATATCTCCAAGTTTTTCTAAATCTTCTTTGATTCTATCCAACTCTTCCATTTTTTTAAAGACTTCTTCTTTTAAATTGTTTCCATCTTCCTCATAATTTTTTATTTTGGAATCCTTCTCAGAAATTTCTGTTTCAAGAACGCTTATTGCTTCTTCTTTAACCTTGTTCTCCCTTTCTAGGGAGTCCTTTTTAATCTTTAAAAAGCTCTGATATGCAAAAATAATAATAGCAATTACAACTGCTACTATCCCAATATATTTAGGAAGTGAGTATGGTATATAAAATTTTTTTACCTTTCCACTTCTAGGTAGTATCAAAATTGATAATTTATCTTTTTTCACATTATCCCTCTTTTCAAAAATATTTTACCATAATCAATTTTGTAAATCAATTATAAAAATATTTTAGTAAATACATCAAACTCCACAGCAATAAATGATAGAGCGAAGCTTTCAAACTCGTACATATTTAACTTCAATCTTATTATCATTAAACTCTTTTAATTATATGAATTTATTGCTTTTGCCTTTGCAAACAAAGCCAGATAATCCAATTTCGATTAATGGACCAAGGGTAATTAAAAAAATCCGGATTGATTACTGAATTTACTCTTCATAATGACAATGTGTTAAGTTTGATTAATAATCTTAAACTAATCTGAATAATAAAGGTATTGTAACTATACATATAGCATGAGTAATAACAGTAAGTTGCGAGGAAAATTCCACATCACGGTTATATTTATCACTCAATATTACTGTCATAATTGCAGCCGGCATAGCCATAACTACAAAAATAACATTTAATATGTCAACCGGTGCCTTAAAGACTTTTAAAATAAAAAGTGTAACAATTGGTATTAGAATCAATCTCAAAAAAATCCCATAATAAATATGCTTGTCTTTTAAAGCCTTCTTGAAGTCTATCTTACTCATTTTTTCACCCAACAATAGCATTGACAAAGGACCTGTGAGGCTTCCTAATAATCGCAAGGGCTCACTTACAACATAGGGAAATTTTACACCCAATAAAAATAAAACTAGTCCTATGAAAACAGCAATCAAAGAAGGATTGGAAACGAGTTTTTTTACCAAAGACTTTTTATCTTCCATCTTAAGACCGGACATAACCATATCTCCAAAGGTCCAAGTGGCAATATTATATGTAATTGCAAAAATAGAGGCATAAAGCAAGCCTGTACTTCCAAAAACTGCTGCAACCAATGGAAATCCCATATAACCCGAGTTTCCAATAACAGCAGCAAATCTAAGAACCTTTTTCCTGTCTCCCTCAAGCTTGCTTGTAAAAACAACTGCAAAAATTATCCCTATAATAATTACTATGGTTGAATAAAAGCCTGTTAATATTAAGTTGTTTATAATATCATCAGTAGCTTCCACATTATAAGAACTCAAAATAAGAGCAGGATTGGCAATGTTCAAAATAACATTACTCATCTCCTTGCTCGTATCATCGGAAATCATATTTTTTTTCGTAGCAATCAGCCCAAAGAACATGATGATTGCAAAAATAATTAATTGGTTTGAAAGTATCTCTATCATTTTTATTGGGTCACATAATCATTAAAATATACACCCTTCACCTTTGCTCCATTGTAATTTTCATCAAGATAAAGCTTAATTTTACCCTTGATTAACTCTGTAGCATCAGGCAAAGTAGCAGTTTCTTCATCTATATTTTCAGTTATATTTATTATTTCTTCTCGAATAATATCTATATCTTCCTCTATTTTCTTTAGTTCTTTCTCATCCTCAGTTTCAATCTCTACACCCATTTTCACATGTAGTTCGCTATTTGGGATGGCAACAACCATGTTATCAATAGCAGTAGAATGAACGGTAAGTTCAACTGGATCTATCCCCCTACTAATAATAAAACCAGCTACCGCAAGAATCATTATAACAAAAAGAATGGTTAAAAAAATTATAACCCCAAAACTTGATTTTTTATTTGTCTTCTTAACCATAAAATCTTCCCTTTCCAAAAATTACTAACTCAAACCCCTCACATCGACATAAGAAGAAAATATGCAACAAAGGAAGTAATCCAAAAGAACTTTAATATGTATATGCTCAATAAATAAAGCTGGACCACTACACTTCGCCCATAATACAAAAGCAAGAAAATAATCCAATTATAAAACAAATTAATGATTAATACATTATATTTAAATAATTATAAATTTTCAAGCTTTATTATAAATTTTTGACTAAGAGGATTAAATTACTAACTATAATCTTAGCATAAAAACATTTAAAAGGCTACATCTTTTAAGTATATCGGCTTATTTTATTTTTTTATAAGTATTTTTTATCCATTTAATAATATCTAATGACTCATACATTGGTTTACCATCAACTACTAGGCAAGGAACTTGATCCACTGTAGAAATTTTTTTATACTCATCTAAATTAGCCTTTTCGTTAATATCTATGATTTCAAAATATTCTTCCAAATCATTCTTTTTTATATGCCTTTCTACTATCTTACAGAATGGGCACATCTTAGTAACAAATAACTTATGCTTCATAACAGGCCTCCTGTTTATTGTTGATATATTTTCCATACTTATATATACCCAACAAAACATAACATCAACATATACTATATCTTTTTAAGATTAGATTTTTAAGATTAGATTTTTTCTTATTCTCCTTTACAGAAAAGTTTTTTTCAACTATAATTATAATGTATAATTTACATGATGGAGGATAATATGAATTTTAATACAAAAGACCTAGTTAGAATTTCTATTTTTGCAGCACTCACAGCTGTAAGTGCATTTTTCTCAATACCTATTGGACCTGTTCCAATCACAATGCAAACTCTTGTGGTGGTTTTGTCAGGAATGATTTTAGGTTCAAAAGCCGGGGCTATGTCACAATTAGTATATCTTCTTTTAGGACTTTCCGGCCTTCCGGTCTTTGCTGGCTTCAGAGGAGGTTTTGATTCCATTTTTAGACCTTCATTTGGGTTTTTAATTGGCTTTATCCCTGCAGCATTTTTCTCAGGGAAAATATTAGAAGATTCTGCTCTAACAAAAAGAACTTCATTTACTTCAGCCCTTGTTGGAATAATAACCCCGTATGTTATTGGAATTCCCTATATGTATATGGTATTAAATTTTCATATGGGTAAGGTTATAAATGTAATTGAAATTTTAAAAATAGGACTTATACCTTTTATAATTGGAGATTTGATAAAACTTTTTATTGCAATCACAGTTGCCTATAAAGTAATACCAATTGTTAAGGGAATAAGAAGCGGAGGAGATATATCATGAAGAAAGTATTATTAGCACTAGTTATAATATTCCTTTTATTACTAAACGCCTTTGCTGTTTATGCAGTAGTTGATACTTTAATTTTTCAGCCAAGGGCCCAGCAAAAGGCTATTGAGGCTGAAAAAGCTCAAACCGAAGCTGACGAAGTAAAAGAAACAGAAAAGAAAGATAGTTCAGAAGTAACCATAGGAGTCCCGGAAGATGTCCTTAAAGAGAGAGAAGAGGCTCAAAGGGCTCTTGAAGAAGCAATGGCTAAGTCAGAGGAAAAAATGTCCATTACCGATGACTTCTCAACAAAAATTGCAGACCTTGCCAACCCGATGTTAGAACACAATACTATGGATTTTTCCGAATACATCATAAAGGAAATTAAAGATGGAAAAATAATTGCAGCCCAAGCAGGGTCATATCAATATGGAGTAATGGACTTGGAGAAAAATGAGATATTGCCTTTTGCCTATGAAGATATAGATATATCAGATGAAGGCTTCTATATGATTAAAAAAGGCGGTAAAATGGGCATACTGGACCAAGATGGCTTAAGGGTAGCCGACAATAACTACGATACAGTTGAAGAGATAATAAAGGGTTACTACCTGTGTAAGGCCAAAGATATGGGAGGTAATTACACTTCAAAAATATTCAACAGGAACGGAGATGAGGTCTTTTCTGTCGGCAAGAATGTAGTAAGTGTTTTTGAAGAAAATACTAACTTCTTTAAGTTTGAAGAAAATGGAAAATATGGAATTGTTGACATAAATGGAGAAGAGAGACTAAAGGCGGACTTTGATGATTTGATTTTAAAAGATGGTAAACTGTACTTTAAGCAAGGTACAGATATTGGAGTTATTGAATAGGAGGATAAATTGAAACTATATAACACACTATCAAAAACAAAAGAAGAGTTTGTTCCATTAAAGGAAGGCGAAGTCAATATGTATGTATGTGGACCAACTGTCTACAACTACATCCATGTTGGTAACGCAAGACCCCTTGTTGTATTTGACACATTGAGAAGGTACTTGGAATACAGGGGATTCAAGGTGAACTTTGCCCTTAATTTCACAGATATTGAGGACAAAATAATTCAAAAAGCCAATGAAGAGGGAGTATCTATTGATGTAATAGTTGAAAGGTATATCAAGGCCTTTAAAGAAGATGCAACTGACCTTAACTTCTATGAAAGGGAAGTTATAAATCCAAGAGCGACAGAATATATTGACGATATGATTGAATTCATAAGTGGATTAATTGAAATGGGTGCAGCCTACCCTGTTGACGGCGATGTCTACTTTGACATTTCAAAGGCAAAAGACTACGGAAAGCTTTCCGGTAAAAATATAGACGACTTGATGGCAGGGGCAAGGGTTGATGTCAACGATAAAAAAAGAAGTCCCCTTGACTTTGCCCTTTGGAAGGAAAAGAAGGAAGGAGAGCCCTACTGGGAAAGCCCATGGGGGCAAGGAAGGCCTGGCTGGCACATAGAATGCTCCGTAATGAACAGGGCAATCTTTGGTGATACCATTGATATCCATGCAGGCGGAATAGACTTGGAGTTCCCTCACCACGAAAATGAAATTGCCCAAACAGAAACACTCACAGGCAAACCCTTTGCAAGGTACTGGCTCCACAACGAAATGATGAATATAGATGGGGTTAAGATGTCAAAATCCTTGAACAACTTCATGCTTGTTAAAGGGGTTAGGGAATACTACGACTTAGAAGTTTTGAGGTTTTTCTTAGTGTCTGCCCACTACAGGTCACCAATCAACTATTCAAAAGAAGCAATGGATGCTGCAGAGGCAGGTCTTGAAAGAATTTACAATGCAAAAAAACAACTTGAATACCTGCTCACAGTTGCCAAGTCAGAAGAATCACCTAAGGACGAAGACATATTAAAAGAACTGGAAACCTTTAAAGCTGCCTTCATAGAAAGTATGGATGACGACTTGAACACAGCCGAAGGAGTCTCCCATGTCTTTGACCTTGTTAGGTTTGTTAACACAAATTTAGATGAAAGTTCCAGTAAGAAATCTGTCCGGATGTCTCTAGACCTCCTTATGGAGCTTTCAGGTGTCCTTGGGATTTTAACAAGGACAGAAGAACTGCCGGACGAAGAAATCAACGCCTTGATTGAAGAAAGGGTCCAAGCAAGGAAGAATAAAGACTTTGCAAGGGCTGACGAAATAAGGGACCAACTAAAGGAAATGGGAATAGTAATCGAAGACACAAGAGAGGGTATGAAGTGGAAGAGGATATAAGCCTGTTCAGGAAAATTATAAAGGATGATAAGCCTGACTTCATAAAAGAAATATCTCCCCTTAAACTTGCCTATATAGGCGACTCTGTCTATGAGTTGATTGTGAGGAGTTACTGTTTAAATGAAAGGACAGCCCTTAAGGACCTGCATAGGAAAAAGGTAGACCTTGTAAATGCAAAGGCTCAGGCAGAAATATATAAAAAAATAGAACCATTATTGACAGAAGAGGAAGTAAAGGTTGCAAAAAGGGGTAGGAATGCTAAAGGAAACAGCATTCCTAAAAACCAATCAGTGGGAAACTACAGGCTTGCCACTGGTTTAGAAGCCTTGATTGGCTTCCTCTTTTTATCTAAAAAAGAAGCTCGTTTATTTGACTTGATAGAAAAGGGGCTGGATTATGAAAGCGAAAAAAATGTATAAGGGGTTGAGTTCTATATGAAAGAAGAAATGGTCTTTGGAAGGAATTCAATCCTTTCATTATTTGAATCATCCAATATACCAAGAAGAATACTCGTACAAAATGGAAATACAAAAGGCTCATTAAAGAAAATTTTAGCCTTAGCCAAAGATGCCAATGTTGAAATCAGATACATGGATAGGAAAAAGCTGGACTCCATAACAGAAAACGGAAACCATCAAGGGGTTGTAGCCTTCGTTGGAGGCTATGAATATGCCGACTTTGACGAATTCTTAGAAAAAGGTGTTAAAGGTTTTGTTTTAATCCTAGATGGAATTGAAGACCCCCACAACCTTGGGGCAATATTAAGGACTGCTGAAGGCGCTGGCGTAGACCTGGTAATAATCCCTGAAAGAAGGGCCTGTGGCATAAATGAAACTGTCCGCAAGGTCTCCCAAGGAGCAACAGAATTTTTGAAGATTGCAAAGGTTGTCAATATAAATAATACAATAAAAACCCTTAAAGACCATGGATATTGGATATATGGGGCTGACATGGACGGAAGGCCATATAGCCAAGAAAAAATGACAAGGCCTATTGCCCTGGTCATTGGTAGTGAAGGTAAGGGGATTTCTAGACTCGTAAAAGAAAATATTGACATTATAGTTTCTATACCAATGAAGGGTAAAATTTCGTCACTGAATGCTTCTGTTGCTGCAGGAATTCTAATGTACGAAATTCTAAGGCAAGAAAATGGCTAGGCCTGTAAAAGAATACCTCTATGTGGATGGGTATAATGTCATCAATGCATGGAATATCTTTAAGGATATTGATGACCTGGAATATGCAAGGGATATTCTAATAAAGACAATGATTGAATACAAACATTATACTAAAATTAATGTAATAATTGTCTTTGATGCCCATATGGTCAAGGGAAATGCCGGTACAAAAGAAGTTATAGATGGGGTAGAA
>JAAYNG010000037.1 GCA_012520935.1 Tissierellia bacterium
TGGACCAAAAGCATCTTAATAACCTTATTAATATCTATTTCTAAGTCTGAATAATCTTGCAGAATCCAAGCCATCATGGCCACATGGTAGGAATGTTCAGCATCATTTTCTCGTCTTTTGCTGTCAATTAACCTAGTTTGCCTTTCAATTTTTTTCATCTCTTCCATCAGCATGGCAAAATCGATGGCTCTTTCTATATTTTTCATTTAAACCTCTCTCTTAATTTTCTCTTGTAAATCTCAACACCCGGTTGGTTAAATGGATTAACCCCAAGAAGAATTCCACTCATTGAAACAGCCCTTAGGAAGAAATAAATCAAGGCTCCTATCCTTTCCTCATCGAGTCTTTTAACCTCTAAAATAATGTTTGGAATCCCATTTTCAGAATGGGCTGCAATGGTACTTTCAAAGACCATCTTATTTATATCGCCAATATTCTTGCCTTCCAATGAAGAATATCTTCCAAACACTTCATCAATATTTTCTATCCTAACCTTGGAATCCGACTCATTAATCATAAGGACAGTTTCAAAAAGATTTCTTTTTCCATCTTGAATTATTTGTCCAAGTGAATGGAGATCAGTAGAAAAAAATGCATAGGTAGGGAATAAGCCCTTTCCATCCTTCCCTTCTGACTCAGCAAATAATTGTTGCCACCATTCAGAAAAAAACCTTAACTTCGGTTCATAGGTAACCAATAATTCTATTTGTTTCCCATTTTTATATAGGATATTTCTCATAACAGCATAAAGATATGCAGGGTTTTCTGTCAACTCTGCACTCTCTAAAAGGGATATTTGTTCAGAGGCACCCTTTAAAACTTTTCTTATATTGATACCTGATACTGCCATAGCTAGTAAACCAACAGGTGTTAATACAGAATAACGCCCGCCTATTTTATTTGGAATATCCAGACTTTTAATCCCTTCTCTAATTGCAAGCTCCCTTAAAGGTCCACTGGTCATACTCGTTGTTATATATACTCTATCCTTATAACTGTCTCCATATTTTTTCTTCATAAATTCTTCTATTACAGTGTATGCAAGAACTGTTTCTATAGTAGAGCCAGACTTAGAGATTACATTTACCGAAACTTCTTTGTTTTCTAATACCTTTAAAAGGTCCTCAACATAAGAGTCAGAAAGGTTATAACCTAAAAAATATATTTTTGGAATCTTGCTATCTTCATAGATTTGATAGTAAAAATTGTATTTTAAAGCCTCTATAACAGACCTAGAACCAATATAGGACCCTCCTGTCCCTATTACTATTAGGACATCAGAATTTTTTACAATTTCTTCAGAATAAGTTTCAATTTTTTCAATTTCTTTCTCACTAATTGTATTTGGATAATCAAACCAGCCTAAGTTTTCTGAATAGGTATCTTCTCCAATAAGGTTATTATGAATTTTAGATACTCTAGACTGGTAGACCATTACATCTAAATCATCTATTCCTGAATAATCAGTGATTAACTTTATCATATATCCATTCCTTTTAAATAAGTTTTAAATGCATCTTTTATTTGTGGATCTCTTAAGGCAAACTCAACTTGAGCCATGGTAAAGCCAAGCTTTTCACCTATATCATAAGTCTTGCCTTCATAAAGCTTAGCCAAGACACGGTCTTCCTTTGCAAGAACTTTTAAGGCATCTGTGAGTTGTATCTCTCCACCGTAACCTGGCTTTGTTTCCTCTAATATTTTAAATATTTTTGGACTTAACACATACCTCCCAAGCATCGCATAATTAGTTGGAGCTTTACCTATATCTGGTTTTTCAACTAAGTCTTCAACCTCAAAAAGGGTATCTCCTATTTTCTCACCCTTAATTATCCCATACCTATTAACCATTTCAGGTGAAACCTCTCCTATTCCCAAAACAGAACCATTGTACTCTTGATAAGTTTCAATTAGTTGCCTTGTAGCTGGAAGTCCTTGGTTGTATATTATATTATCTCCAAGCAGTAGTGCAAAGGGCTCATTTTCAGAAAACACCCTTGCATATCTTACAGCATCTCCAAGTCCCCTTTGTTCTTTCTGCCTAATATAATAAAAATTACACATGCTAGAAATATTTTGTAAAATTTCTAAATCATGAGCCTTCCCTTTTTTATCCAATTCTGTTTCCAGTTCATAAGACTTGTCAAAATGGTCTTCAATTGACCTTTTATTCCTGCCTGTAATTATTAGTATTTCTTCTATTCCCGACTCAACTGCTTCTTCAACTATATACTGTATAGTTGGCTTATCTAGTATTGGCAGCATTTCTTTTGGCACGGACTTTGTTGCAGGCAAAAACCTTGTACCAAGACCTGCAGCAGGGATTACAGCCTTTCTTATCCTCATAATTATCTTCCCTTACCTACTAAGTATCGCATAAATATAATCTTTTATTGAATCTAACCTATCGTGTATTTCATACTTTACAAGGTCTGCAATTAAGACATGATCTCTTGATTCAAAGGCATCGTTTAATTCGCCAAGCATTTCAAAAATTTCCTTTTCTTCCTTTACTGCCAAGTTCCAAGTCTCCCTGTCAGGAATATGGCTTAATAGGTTTTCATTCTCATCTATAACTCTCATAACTGTCATAATCCATTCTATTCCGGTGGTAAAATCAATGAAGTCCTCTGAAACTTTAGTGTCGAAGTTTACATACATACTTGATACCATGGAGTCTATGTTTTCCTTATTACTGTCAATGTAGTCGTGAACGCCCAATAAAGATTCCCTAACATAATCAGCAACAGGTATAAATACCATTTCAACCCTTTCAGGATTATCAAATTCAATTACATTCTCAAAATCTTGATAGTATTCCTCACCATCAATAATTACTGAGCTAAAAACTCTTTCATCTTCGTCAGCCTTCTCTGAAAGTTTTTTAAGCAATTCTCTCCCTGTTTTGAAGTCCATTTCTAAATCATCAATCACTAACTTCATCTCTTACCCCCTATAATAATTCTATATTCTTCTTTGCACATCTCCTTATGGTTTCTTCATCCCAAATTGAAGCCTGTACCTCACCAATGTGTTCTTTTTCAAGGAAAAACATACATATTCTAGACTGCCCAATACCCCCACCTATTGTTTGAGGAAGGTCTCCGTCTACTAAGGCCCTATGGTATCCTTGTACCAACCTTTCCTCTTTACCTGCATACTCTATTTGTTTTAATAAATTGTCCTTATCTACCCTTATACCCATACTGGAAAGCTCCAATGGAGCATCCAATATCGGATTCCAAAATATTATATCCCCATTCAAAGTCCAGTCGTCATAGTCTGGACTCCTCATGCTATGAGGCACGCCATCAGGCAAATCATATCCTATTGCTTGAATAAAAACTGCCTTTTTTTCTTGAGCTATTTTCCTCTCCCTCTCGTCTGGTGTCAAGTCCGGAAATCTTTTATAAAGTTCCTCCGCTGTTACGAAAAATATCTCATCAGGCAACTTTTCCCTAAAGTAACCCCTGTATTTTTCATTAATCATATTTTCAGTTTCTTTAAAGACATTGAAAATTTTCTTTACAGTATCAAACAAGTAGGCATCGTTCCTATCTTCCTCTCTGATTATCTTTTCCCAATCCCATTGGTCAACATATATAGAATGGGTAGCGTCAAGAGTTTCATCTGCCCTTATAGCATTCATGTCTGTATACAAGCCTTCATAGTCGCTGAAGCCATACCAATGTAAGGCCATCCTCTTCCATTTAGCAAGGGATTGGACTATCTCCAATGAAATATCATACCTTCCCATCGAAAATGAAACCGGTCTTTCAACCCCTGAAAGATTGTCATTCAAGCCTGTTTCCGGTCTTACAAACATAGGAGCTGAAACCCTAGTAAGATTTAAATTTAGAGCTAAATTTACTTGAAAAAAATCCTTTATTTGTTTTATCGCAACCTGTGTTCTCCTTGCATTTAATTTATTATCTCTCATCCTATCTATCCCTCAATTTCTTTTTTATATTCCTAAATTATATTGTAATTTCAAGGCTTTGTCAAGGACTTTCACAAGTGAAAGAAAGATGATGTTATAACTCTTAGCTTTGTATAATAATGCACATAGCTTCTTTTGATTATTTAGTTGAAGATAATTCTATAAAAAGCTAACCCTCAGCAGGATATACCATAAAGTTTCCATAGCCAGTTATTACCTTATAATAACCTCCAAAAACCTTATCTAAGTCAGGATTTCCTGTGTCAATCAACATTGGTCTCCCATTAAGTCCTTCTAGCTTATCTCTACCGGCTACTATCATAATATTTTCCTTACCAACCCTTCTTAAGACTTCTGGACTGAGCTGTTGGTTTCCCCTACCAAAAATATAACCTTGACCGCCTATTATAGTTATGATAATCTTAGCCTTCTTACCATTGATAGCTTCTAAAATATCCCTTTCCGTTGCATCATTCTTTATCAGTTCTTTCTTGTGTACAATATCAATTCCAAGAAGAGTATTATTTAACCCCATTTCATCCATGATATATTTCAAGGTCGTTCCGGAACCTATTATATAAACATATTCATCATCCATGTTCTCTACAACAAATTCTGCCAAGTCTAAAAAATTCCCTCCTGTTTGAGGTAGTGTAGACTTTGACCCTTGTAATAATTTTTCTTCAAAGGGAACATGCAAGTAGCCATAAAGCCTTGCCTTTAACTCTCCAGACCTAAAGGCATCTTCATCTATATCCATGACCTCTTGGTCCTTAAGAGAACTTATTTCTCCAGTTAAAAATAATTTCGCAAGTTCTCCTGCCTTTTTTGGCGTTTGAGAAAAAACAGCAGAGTGCATTTTTACTCCAGAAGGAATTCCCAGTGTTGGAATTTTTAACTCAATTGCTTCAGCAATATTTCTTGCTGTCCCATCACCACCAACGAATAAAACCAAGTCAACAGCTTCGTCCCTCAAGAGGCAGGCAGCCTTCTTGGTGTCTTCTGGACCTGTATGGTCTGTAATTTTCCCAATAACTTTGGTATTAAAGCCAAGTTCTTTTGCAACAGTCTCCCCCATTTTATTAGGATAAGTTACTATCTCAAGCTTATCTTTTAATTCTTCCAACTCCTTTAAAGCTTCCCTTGCCCTGCCATCTGATTTAGGCTTCGCACCCAAAGATATCGCCTTATTTAATATCTCTTCACCGTCTGTACCTTTTAAGCCAACGCTTCCTCCCATGCCTGCTATTGGGTTTATTATAAGTCCTAATTTCATCTTGACCTCCTTATTAAATTATCATAATTTACAATTATTCTTTACATTAATCTTCCCTTAAATATATATACTCATTTTATTATATTTTACTCAATTGATTTATATACCTCCAAATGATATAATTTACTGGAGGTGTGAAATGTATACAATTAACTTTAACGATGAATCCCCGTTGTATGTACAAATAGGGGAAGATATTAAAAAAAGAATTTTAAATGGCAAAATAAGTAAAGGGGACAAGCTCCCTTCAAAAAGGGCCTTTGCACAACACCTAGGTGTTTCTGTCAATACAGTTTCTAACGCCTATGACTCCTTACTTGCAGAAGGTTATCTGGAGTCCAGTGAAAGAAGAGGTTATTTTGTCATGAGCGCCAAAGAGCTTGTTAGAATCCCAATAATCGATGTCTTTGATGAAGAGAAAATAGCAAAATATGACTTCACTTACTCCGGAGTTGATTCTTCTAAGTTCCCTTATAGTATCTTTCGGTCCATTGCCAGAAGTATTTTTACAAATGAAAAAAGTAGCCTCCTCCATCTCAATGAAAGAGAAGGCAGTAGGTCTTTAAGAATGGCAATAAAAGAATACTTACTTTCTGCAAGGGGTTTTGATGTGCCTGTCAAAAATATTATAGTAAGTGCCGGTACTGAATACTTGTTTAAAATTTTGTTTAATATTTTAGATGATGACTTTACCTTTGCAATAGAAGACCCCGGCTATGAAAAGCTGGATACTTTTTTTAAGCAAAATAAAAGGCTCTATAAGACAGTTGAAGTTTCTGACAAGGGGATGGATTTTGATAATTTTTTAGAAAGCAAGGCTGATGTTGTTGTTCTAACGCCTTCGCACCAGTTTCCAACTGGAGTTATCATGCCTGCTTCAGTTAGAAATCAATTTTTAAACTGGGCCAATAAAGGAAACAGATACATAATAGAAGATGACTATGATAGTGAATTCAAGTATAGGGGTAGGGTCTTATTACCAATAAAGGCCATGGATGAGAAGGACAGGGTAATTTACATGGGAAACTTCTCTAAGTCCATCGCTCCTTCTTTTAGGACAAGTTACATGTGCTTACCCGATTCCCTCCTAGAAAAATTTGAGGAACTAAGCTTTACAACCTGCCCTGTTTCACCCTTTATCCAAGAAATGATTGCAGAATTTATTAGTAAAGGGAATTTTGAAAAACACCTGAACAGGATGCGTACCCTTTATAAGAAAAAAAGGGAAATATTACTAAAGGCCATTTCCAAGGAGTTCAAAGATTATGAAATATCGCAAAATGACTCTGGTCTTCATATAATATTGAAAATATCAAAAATCCAAAAAGAAGAAGAGGAGATCTTGAAGGCACTTGAAAGGGAAGAGATTAAAATTGACTCTATCAGTCGATTTTATACTGATAATAAACCATTAATTAATAATTCTTCCGTTAGCTTTCTTTTAGGCTTTGGAAGGATAGAGATTGAAGATATAGATGAAGGGATTAAGGCCTTGAAAATGGCTGTAATAGGTGATTAGATGTATGATTTAATTGTAATTGGAGGAGGGGCTTCCGGTATGCTTGCCTCAATCTTAGCTGGAAAGGCTGGACTAAAGACCCTTTTGTTAGAAAAAAACAATAGGGTTGGCAAGAAGCTTTTGACAACAGGCAATAGCAGGTGTAACTTCACTAATAAGAATATTAAACTTGAAAGATACCATGGGCAAAACACTAATTTCATAAAAAGCTTAATAGAAAGGTATGACTATAATTTTATTAAGGAACTATTTTTTGAAATGGGAATCGAGTCCTTCTATGTTGAAGAAAACGGCAAGGCCTACCCTAACTCCTTACAAGCTTCAACTTTTTTAGATGTACTTAGGTTTGAAATGGACGAAGCAAAGGTTGTCTTGATTACAGATGAAAATATCAAAGACCTCAGCTATAAAAATAACTTTACAGTCTATGGTAAAGAGGCGTATAATAGTAGAAATGTTATTGTTGCAACTGGTGGAATGAGTATGCCCAAGAATGGGTCCGATGGTGGTGGCTATAAGTTTTTAAAAAAATTTGGCCACAGGGATATTAAGACCCTCCCTGCCCTTACACAACTAAAACTTGAAAACCCTCATGCAAGGGCTATGGATGGGGTCAAGCTGGAAAATACTAATGTGAGTCTGTATGTGGATGGAGAATTTGTTGCTAGGGAGAATGGAGACTTCCTCTTCACCTCTTATGGGGCTTCTGGTCCAACTGTCTTATCCCTAAGTAGAAAGGCTGTTGTAGCCCTTGATAAGAATAGGAAAGTAGAGCTTGGAGTAGAAATAAGAGAAGGGGGAGAACTTTACTCTAGATTTAAGTCTATGAATCAAAGGACTCTGGAAGAAGCTATGGTTGGACTTATTAATAAAAAGTTAATAATTCCTATCCTCAAAGGCTTGGAATTGGACTGGAATATGCCTGCAAGCAATTTGAAAAATGAAGGAATCAAAGAAATAGAAAATAGGCTTTCAGACTTTAGGGCTAGGGTGGTTGGACACACAGGCTTTGGTAATTCTCAAGTGACAAATGGGGGAATTTCTACTGATGACTTTGACCCAAATACTATGGAGTCAAGGCTACAAAAAGGACTATATGCAGTCGGAGAAGTCTTAGACATAGACGGAGATTCTGGCGGCTTTAACCTTCACTTTGCATGGGCATCTGCTCTGGCTGCTGTGGAAGCTATTAAGGAGACAATATGAACTATAAAAATAAATTAGACAAGTTAGCCGATGATGGAAAAGATATAAGTGTTGGAATAATTGGAACAGGTTTTATGGGTGGCGCTCTAGCCTCCCAATTAGTTTCTATAAAAGGAGTAAATCCTAGGGTTTTAATAAATAGGACTGTAGATAAGGCTAAGAATATCTTAATTAATAACGGTATTCCTGATGATATGATTGGATTCGACCTGAATTCTAACAAGGACTTCCTTGTCAGTGATGATATAAACCTTGCCTTTACGGACAAGGTTGATATAGTGGTTGATGCAACTGGCCATCCTGAACAGGGGGCAAGGATTGCAAGTCTTGCCTTGGAAAAAGAAAAGGACTTGATTAGTTTTAATATAGAGGCTGATTCAGCCATAGGAGTACATCTCGCAAGGGAGGCAAAAATAAAGGGACTAATCTATTCCGGAATCTCCGGAGATGAGCCGGGGGCAATAAAGGAACTATACGACTTTGCAAGCCTCTTAGGCTTTGAAGTCCTTGCTGTCGGCAAGGGTAAAAATAATCCTTTGAATAAGTTTATTGCTCCTGCAGATGTTAAAAACTTATCCGATGGGCTTATGGCAGACAAGTATGTTTCTTTTGTAGACGGTACTAACACTATGATTGAATTATGTGCCGTTGGTAATGCTATTGGCTTTACACCGGATGTGACTGGTTGCCATGGCGTAACTTCTAGTATTGAAGACCTTCCTTCCATACTTTCACTTAAAAGTGAAGGGGGGGTTTTAAATTCCTATGGAGCACTTGAATATGTCTTTGGAATTGCTCCAGGGGTCTTTGCCCTTGTTAGGTCGGATAATAAGGAAGTTGACCATCAAATGAAATTTTTAAAGATGGGTAAAGGACCAAACTATGCCCTATATAGGCCCTTTCATTTAACAGGAGTTGAGGCTCTTGTTTCCATTTGCAGGGCTTATTTCCATAGGGAAGAAACAATTGCACCAGTGGAACAAACAAATGAGGTGGCTGCCATAGCAAAAAAGGATATGGCAAAGGGGGAATGCTTTGATACCATAGGCGGATCAACATTCTTCGGTACACTTGAAAAGAAAGAAGACTTTGATAAGGCCGACCATATCCCTGTGGCACTGATAAATGAAAAAGCCTTTGCCAAAGAAGATATAAAAAAAGGAGAGTATTTGACTTCAGCCAACACTGAAATAGATACAAGCAGTGAAATTTATAAAATAAAGAATGAGGAAGTAAAATAATGGACACTAAAATTGATTTATCAAACATTGTTTTAGAAACAGACAAGCTAATTCTTAGAGCCTTTAGGGAGGATGACTTAAAGGACTTATATAATTACGCCTCTGTTCCCGGAGTTGGTGAGATGGCAGGTTGGCCACACCACACTTCCATTGAAGTATCAAAAGAAATATTAAATTCCTTTTTAAAAAATAAGGAAGTCTTTGCTCTAGAGCATAAGACCGATAAAAAAGTAATCGGCTCTTTGGGTATCCACAACTCTTGGGCAAATGAAGATGAAAAATTTAAGGATTTGAAGGTTAAAAAGATAGGTTATGTCCTATCCAAAGACTATTGGGGTCAAGGTCTAATGCCCGAAGCTGTAAACAAAGTCCTTGATTATGCCTTTAATATGCTAGGTTTAGATGCAATATCCTGTGAGCACTTTAAAGATAATTTGCAATCCAAAA
>JAAYNG010000038.1 GCA_012520935.1 Tissierellia bacterium
AAAGAGATAAGAAAGTGGAAGAAGATTTACAGCAATTTAAGGAAAACTTAAGTAAGGAAGAACTTGAAAAGCTTATAGAAGATAATAAGGCTTTATCGAAAATGCAACTAGAAGAAGATTCAAAGGAAAAGAAAGATACTATTCCAAAGTTAAGTCTTGATGAAATTGAAAAAGATGGCGGAATAATTGATTATGAAGTAATTGATAAGGATATCAAAACAGTATATAAGGAAGGTCTAACTAACGGAGTTATTTATTTTAGACAAGCATTTGATCTATCTGTTTTAACTCTTGACGAGTTAAAGTATGTACCAATTCTTAGTGAAATATTAGGAGGGGTGGATACAGAACAATATGATTATAAAGAACTTTCTAATGAAATTTATTTAAATACAGGTGGAATAAGCTTTGGAACCAGTATTACAGAAGGCTACAAAACAGGAGATATAAAGGCGTATTTTAGTGTTTCATCTAAACTTATGAGTGATAAGGCAGATAAAGTTCATCCTTTAATTAAAGAAATTGTCTTTAGATCAAAATTTGATTCAAAAAAGAGGATTAAGGAAATTATTCAAATACTAAAGTCAAGGTTCGAAATGGATATATTTGATTCAGGAAATATGTACTCATCACTTAGGGCACTTTCTTATGTTTCAAAACAAGCTCGTATACAAGAAATAACAGATGGCTTGGAATTTTTTGAATTCCTGCAAGGACTTGAAAAGAATTTTGATAAAGAATTTGAAATATTATCTAAAAAACTTGAAGAAATTTGTAAAAAAATATTTCAAAAAGAAAATTCAATTTCTGTGGTTACATCTGAAAGGGTAAACCTAGAAAAGATTTTAGCTCCTATGACAAAATTTGTTGAAGGACTTCCAGTCGGAAAGACAGGAGTAATGGAAGATGTAAAATTAGAAGTTAAGAATGAAGGAATAAAATCAGCAGCAAATGTACAATATGTTTCTAAGGCTGCCAACCTTAGTAATATGGGAATAGAAGTTATTGGAGTTGATTCAGTTATTTCTAGACTTTTGAATTCAGGCTATTTGCATAACAATATTAGGGCTAAGGGTGGAGCATACGGAGCAGGAATTAGGGTATCAATGAATGGGAAACTTTCAACATTTTCTTATAGGGACCCAAATTTAGTTGAGACTTTAAAAGTCTATGATGGTATGGGAGCCTTCTTAAAAGACATTGAAATTGATAATAGTGAACTAGAAAGCTTAATCATTGGTACAATGAATGGATTAAATCCGCCACTTACTGAAAGAGGCAAGGGGGAAGTTGCCTTTGCTAGGTATATTCAAGGTATAGATAATGAAGATATAATAAAATATAATGAAGAGGCATTAAATACAACTATTGAATCAATAAAAGATAGGGCTGAAGTTTACAGTAAAGCAATGGAACAAGATGTTTTTGCTGTTTTAGGAAATGACAAAAAGATAGAGGAAAACAAAGAGATTTTTGGCAGTACAAAAAACTTGATGATTTAGATTTTATATTTTAGCTTTTTATAGGATAATAATTTGGAGTGAATATGAAAGATAGGCTAATTAGCTTGGGAGAAAAAAAGTTTTTTTGGCTTGTTGCTTTGACATTAGCCTTCCTAAGCCTTTTAATTGAATTTACACTTAAAAAAAGAGGTCTCTCGATACTTAACACATCGAGAGGTCTCTTATTAACAACAACTATTTGCACACTAGCACCAATATTTTTATGGAAATTTTTGAACAGGAGAAAGAAATGAAAGTTGCTGGCATTACAAATACAAGGGAAGTTTATATAGGGTCAAGGGAGAGGAATTTTAGGATAAGTGAATATTTAATTGTAAAAGATCCACAAGGAGACTTGGTAGGAGAAATTATTGGGGCTGAAACTTACAATCGCTATATACCTTTAGGAGTATCTTCTGACTTTGTAGACTCTGGAGTTTTAGAGTCATTGTCTTCTCTTGGATATAGTGTTGATGATGAAACTATTTACATAGGCAAGTTAAGATTAATTAATGAGGCTTTATACCCTGTTGAAACTGGCTCTCTTGTTGTGCAACCAGAATTTCAAGAAATCAAAAATCTTTTAATAAAAACAAGTATAGACCAAGGGATGGTCTTGGGAGCAATTAAAAATACAGACAATTTGTATGATACAATGGACGATGACTTAAAAGGAGTTTATCAAACCTTTGAAGACGGAGAAGTATTTCCACAGATGGAAGTACCATATTTATTTGACTATCGGTCTATGCACCAGTATCCACATATTGGCATATTTGGTGGTTCAGGTTCTGGGAAGTCTTTTGGCCTAAGGGTTTTGCTTGAAGAGATAATGAAAAAATACATACCTACAGTAGTACTTGACCCACATTACGAGATGAGTTTCTCAACTAATACTTCATATTCTAGAGACATATCATATAATGATAAATTCAGTATTTATAAAATTGGCAAAGATGTGGGAGTAAACTTTGAAGATTTAAATCGAGGGGATTTAAAAAATTTACTAAGTGCTACATTTCAAATTACAGAGCCCATGTCTGCAGTTGTTGATTCTTTATTTAAAAATAGAACTAACTTAGGACACTTTAAAAATACTCTTATTGGATTATCAGAGGCTCAAGACTTAGGTAGCGACCAAAACATTCAAAAAAGAATAAACGAAGCAGAATCTCCTTCAGAGAAAGAAGCTTGGGAGTTTAGGCTTAACCTCTTTCAAAAACATTCTAAAACATGCAATCAAGCTTCGGTAAATGGTGTTTTATGGAGGTTGCAGAGTTTAGAAAATCAAGGCATTTTTTCTAAAGATATAAAGCCGATAGAAAGTGGGCTAAAGTATGGGAAAATGGTCGTTATTCAAGGCTCAACAAAAATGATACAAGTTTTTGCAACATATTTACTAAACAATATTTATAAGAAGAGAAGAGAATATAAAGATGCCCAATATATGAATGAGGAGGGAGAGTACTTTCCACCTTTTTTCATAGTTACTGATGAAGCCCATAATTTTGCACCAAAAGGTATGGAATCACCTTCCAAAGGAATTATTAAAGAAATATCACAAGAGGGCAGGAAATATGGAGTATTTTTAATATTTGCAACTCAAAGACCAACCTTGTTAGACGAAACAGTTTCTGCACAATTGAATACTAAATTTATCTTTAGGACTGTGAGGGCAACAGATATACAAACTATAAGAGAAGAAACAGACTTAAGCACAGATGAAACTTCTAGATTACCTTACCTCAAAACAGGTGATGTTTTTGTATCATCCTCTTCGATTGGTAGAACCTCTTTTGTAAGAATTAGAGCAGCAGATACTGAAACTCCTTTCAGCGAAAATCCTTTTGATGAACTGAAAAAAAACTTAGTATCTGAAAATGATGAACTCTATGGATTAATAAAACCCCACCTACCAATAAATGAAACTAATCTGTTAGAAGTTTTAAAAAGATTAGAGAGCGATGGGAAGAAAATAGAGATGAAAGAGCTGGAATTGGGATTAGCTCAGCTAGTAAACTCAAAACATATTGAATTAGAGGATAATTTATTCTTAAAAAGATGGATTGATGCTAAATAATTTTAATATTTTGCCGATAAAATTAGTGTGGAGGTGAATAATATGATAGATAAGATCGGTGGTGTATTAAATCAACCTAAAGATCCTCAGCCAATTACAGCTTCAGCAAACATGGCTGGTGAGGTTCAGAAGATGATTAAACCGGAAAATAAGATAATGGATGATGCTGTGTCAAAAAATGAAGAGTCCAAAGATGTTGGCAATGTAGAGTGTGAAACCTGTAAAAGTAGAAGGTATGTTGATGGTTCAAATGACCCACATGTGTCTTTTAAAACACCTGGATATATATCTCCTGAGGCTTCAGCATCTGTAGTTGCTGCCCATGAGCAAGAACATGTAAGCGAAGCAATATCTGAAGGCAATAAAGAAGGGAATAAATTACTTTCTGTATCAGTGCAGTTACATACTGCAGTATGCCCAGAATGTGGCAGAGTTTATGTTGCTGGTGGGACGACAAGGTCTTCTGTTTCATATTCAAATCCTAATGTCAAAGAAGATGATAGCTATAAAGAAGGATTAAAAGGATTAAAAGTGGACGGAACTGCTTAATAGATAAGATTAAAATAATAAAAAAGGCTAATTAACCGAAGTGTTTGGTGTTAGCCTTTTTGCTTTAAAAATATTATTGTATATCTAATTTATAAATTATATCTCTTCCTGTTTCATTTAATGTAAAGAAAATATTTTTATAGAGTTCTTTGTTAATAGAATCATAATAAACATCTTTTGTAATTACATTTGTCAGATATTTTTTTTCTTTGCTTTGAATATCAAATACATATACACCTAAGTCTGACTCCTTGCCTTCTTTTTTTGTGTAAAGAATCTTGTTATCATTAACTTTATTTACAGAAAGGACTTCTTTATCTATTGTTGTTGTTTCATTATTACCAATATCTAATAGATATAGACCATTGGACTTTTCTACATCGTTATAAAAGCTAAATACAAGCTTATTTCCTAAAATTATAGGGCTATGTCCAGTAGCGAGTTTTTCAACATTATTAAAGTCAACTGTAGAATAAATATTTGAGTTATTACTTCCACTAACCCCATCTATTAATATATTTTTTTCACCAGGAATAATTCCCTTTAT
>JAAYNG010000039.1 GCA_012520935.1 Tissierellia bacterium
TACTTATTGCAAAACCTGCATTTATTTTCTTCAGTGAAGAAGGACCTGGCTCACAACATGCACTGCTTATATACTCATTAATCGCTGGTGGTATTGTTGGTATAGCACTTCAACGCTCAAGAATTTGTACTGCCGGAGCTTTTAGAGACTTATTTATTATGAAAGACACTCACTACTTATGGGGTATACTTGGACTATTTGTAATTGCCCTAGTTGGAAACTTAGTTTTAAACCCAGCTGGTTTCAAACTTGGTTTTGTAGAACAACCAGTTGCACATAATGCACACTTATGGAACTTCTTAGGAATGACTCTCACTGGAATTTGTGCAACATTACTTGGTGGTTGCCCAATTAGACAAACAGTTCTTTGTGCTCAAGGGGACACAGATGCCGGTATCACAGTAATAGGACTAATTGTTGGAGCAGCTTTCTGCCATAACTTTGGACTTGCTTCATCAGGAAAGGGTCCTACATTTAATGGTCAAGTAGCAGTTGTTTTAGGTATAGTATTAGTACTAATCTACGCATTTACAGCTATTAGAAATAAGGAGGCTTAATATGGAAAAATTTGATGCAAGGGGAAGGTCTTGTCCAGAGCCTGTTATTATAACACAAAGAGAACTTAAAAATCATCCTGAAGGCATTATAGTAATGGTAGATACACCAGTTTCAAAAGAAAATGTCACTAGGTACGCTAATAACGAAGGATACACAGTAAGTGTAGAAGAAAGCGGAGAAGACTTCACTCTTACAATTAAAAAATAATGAAAGAGTATTGTATCTTTACTTTTGAAAGTGTTGGAGAATCTATAACATTTGATAAAAAAGTCAAAGCTTTAGGATATAAGTCAAAGTTAATACCTGCACCAAGGGAAGTTTCAGCAAGCTGTGGAACTGCAGCACGGGTTGACTGTGACAAGGAAGAAGAATTGAAAGAAATCGCAAGGAAAGAAGATATACATTATAACGGTTTCTTTAAAATTGAAAAAAAGTAAATTAAGAGCAAAAACCTGTTGATTTTAACTCAACAGGTTTTTTTGATATTCATATTCCAGGTCTAAAAAATGATATAAAACAAAAAATGCAAAAACCTGCTAACCCTTGAGATTAGCAGGTTTAAACCTGAACAGGGGTAGTAGGACTCGAACCCACGGCATTCGGTTTTGGAGACCGACGTTCCACCACTGAACTATACCCCTATAAAAAAATGCCCGAAGCCGGAATCGAACCAGCGACACATAGATTTTCAGTCTACTGCTCTACCGACTGAGCTATTCGGGCATATCGGTATTTGTAAAGCTTAATGGGCCTTCAGGGACTTGAACCCCGGACCTGCCGGTTATGAGCCGGACGCTCTGACCAACTGAGCTAAAGGCCCTAATACTGCTAAAAATTCAGTACTCGAATATAATAACATATAGGTTTCATAAAAGCAAGCACTTTTTAAAAGATTTTTACAAATATTTGATATATTTTTATTCTCCAATGTTTTATAAATATTTTATAGGGGTAAGTATAGGTCAACAAATAGAAAGGAGTGTTAAAATGTCAATATATGATTTTGTAGTAAAAGATGGGGAAGGAAAGGATGTCCCGCTAAAGAATTTTGAAGGTAAGGTTTTGTTAATCGTTAACACTGCAACAGAATGTGGATTTACTCCTCAATATGAGAACTTGCAAAAATTATATGAAAATTATAAGGATAAGGGTTTAGAAATTTTAGACTTTCCATGCAACCAATTTGGAGGTCAGGCTCCGGGAACTAATGAAGAAATTAAATCTTTCTGTGCTCTAAACTTTGGAGTTCAATACCCTCAATTCCAAAAAATTGAAGTTAACGGTGAAGGTGCAATCCCTCTTTATAAGTTTTTGAAGGAAAAGCAAGGATTTAAAGGTTTTGACAAGGAGCATGAGCTTACATCTGTTCTTGAAGATATGTTCGAAAAAGAAGACCCTGATTTTAGGTCTAAGCCTGATATAAAATGGAATTTTACAAAGTTCTTGGTAGATAGAAAAGGCAATGTGGTTTCAAGGTTTGAGCCAACAAAAGATATGAAAGTTGTTGAAGAGGAAATAAAAAAATTATTGTAATTTAAGGTATTTTAAAAGGGAGGTCGCCCTCCCTTTTTTTATATAAACAAGTTCATATTTGAATTGTCACTATCATCTAGCATTGAAGCGACTCCTCCTACTTCAACCCCATCAATTAATTCGTCTTGGGTAAGACCCATAATATCCATAGACATTTGGCAGGCAGTCATTTCCACACCAGACTCTTGAGCTTGTTTTATTAGCTCTTCCAATGATGAAACACCTTTATTTTTCATGACTCCTCTAATCATTTTAGGACCAGCACCCAAGAAGTTCATTTGAGATAACTTTAATTTCTTTGAACTGCTAGGTAGCATAGCTGCAAACATTTTTGACATAAAGTCTTTATTTGGAGCCTTGGCATTTGGCTTTCTGATGACTGCAAGACCCCAGAAGGTAAAGAACATGTGGACTTTATTCCCCATTGCAGCAGCCCCGTTTGCAATTATAAATGAAGCAATTGCCTTATCAAGGTCCCCATCAAATATTATCATAGTCTTTTCTTTTTGATTATTTGCAACCGGTTTCGCACCAGCTTGAGCAACAGTCGGTAAGCTTGTACCCTTTACTAATGTAGCCTTATATTTTCCTCCATCTTGAGTCCTTGAAAGAAGTGTATTCCCGGTATTTTTAGCCCAACTCTCAATATCACGAGTAAAGCCTGGGTCTGTTGCTACAACTTCTAATGTGTCCCCGTCATTAAGTGTTTCCATTTTCTTTGCAACTTGAACAATTGGTCCGGGACAACTCAAACCACATACATTTAATATCTCAACACTTGTACTGGCTTGAGGTTGAGGCTTTTGAGTATCAATAAGATTCTCTGCTCCTGACCCACTTCTTGGAGTTTCAATATCTTCTTTTTGGTCATAGTAAAACCTAAGTCCTCCAATTAAGACCACCACATTAAATCCTTTTTGTTTTAATATTCTTTCTGCAATATAGCCCCTCAAGCCAACTGCACAAAATACTGCATATTTCTTATCTTTATCTAATTCATCCAACCTTCCCCTTAGTTCAGTAAGTGGTATATTTACTGAACCATCTATTTGGCTTGTCAGTCTTTCTTCATTCTCTCTAATATCTAAAGGGATGTAATTTTCTTCATTTTTTACTAAGTCTTCATATCTTATTTGATCGCTCAAACCCTTTAAAATATTTTCTGCAACATAGCCCGCAAAGTTAACCGGGTCCTTTGCACTTGAATATGGTGGAGCATAGGCTAACTCCAATTGGGTTAAGTCTTTCACTGTTGCCTTAAAGTGAATTGCAGTAGAAAGGGTATCTATCCTCTTATCTACGCCATCATAGCCAACAATCTGTGCACCCAAAACTTGCCCATCAGTTGAAAATATCATTTTTATTGTCATAGGTAATGCATCTGGATAATATCCTGCATGACTTGTCGGATGGATTATGGTGTATAGGTAGTCTTTGCCATATTCCTTTCCAGCCCTTTGTAGGCTCTTTTCACTTGAACCTGTTGAAGCTACGGTAATATCAAAAATCTTTGCAACACTCGTGCCAATTGTTCCTATATATTCTTCTTTTTCTTGACCCAAGATATTTGCCGCTACTGCTCTTCCCTGCTTATTAGCAGGCCCTGCCAATGGAATCATTGTATTCCCACCAAGGACAAAATCTTTTACATTTGTAACATCACCTACTGCATAAATATCAGGGTCTGATGTCATTCCAAACTCATCAACAAGGATACCACCCCTTTCGGATAGTTCTAAGCCAACTTCTTTTGCAAGTTGATTGTTAGGTCTAACACCAATTGAAAGTATAACTAGGTCGGTTTCTACTTTCTTTCCTGATGAAAAAGTGACAGTCTTTCCCCCATCTTCGATTCCATTAAAGCCATCTCCCAGTAAAAGTTTTACGCCTTTATTAACCAAGTGGTTTGCGATCAATTTTGCCATGTCCTTGTCAAATGGTGGCATGACTTGGTCTGCTAAATCTGCTACAGTAACCTCCATCCCCTTTTCAACAAGGTTTTCTGCCATCTCAAGACCTATAAAACCTCCACCAACAACTATGGCCTTCTTAGGTTTTTTATTTTCAATATAATCTGTTATCTTATCTACATCCGGCACAGTCCAAACTTGAAATACATTTTCAGCCCCATCTAAACCATCAACCTTTGGAACGAAAGGACTAGAACCAGTAGATAAAAGTAGCTTGTCATATGTTTCTTCGTATTCGCCCTTTTCCTTTGACTTAACCCTTACTTTTTTTGCCTCCCTATCAATTGATAGGACTTCAGATTCAACTCTGATGTCTATATTATACTTAGACCTTATTGAATCTGCATCAGACACAAATAGTGCATCCCTATCCTCAATAACTCCTCCAACATAGTAAGGAAGGCCACAATTGGCATAGGACACATATTTGCCTCTTTCAAACAAGATGATTTCAGCATCTTCATCTAAACGCCTCAACCTTGCAATTGCAGTTGCACCACCTGCAACTCCACCTACGACTAAAATTTTCATAAAAAAACCTCCATCCGATATAAATATATGTTATTAGCTATATTATACCCTAACTATATCTTTTAAACATTTATAAAAAATTGTTTAATTTTCTTCTAATAGGTTATATTATAGCAAAGGAGTGATAGATATATGTATTCATTTGAAAACGATTATTCTGAAGGTTGCTTACAAGAAATCTTAGATGTACTTTCAGAAACAAACCTAATTCAAACTACTGGATATGGCTTAGATGAGTATTGTAAAGAGGCAGAAGAATTAATTAAAAAGGCAGTAGGAGTTGATTCGGAAGTCTTTTTTATGGTGGGAGGGACTCAGGCAAACATGACAGTAATTTCTTCCATACTTCGCCCACATGAAGGGGTTATATCTGCTGAAACCGGTCATATTAATGTCCATGAAACAGGCTCAATTGAATCAACCGGACACAAAGTCATAACAATAAAAGGAGTCAATGGAAAGCTTGAGGCTGACTCAATTAGGGAATTGTTGGAAGAACACTTCAACGACCCTGGCAGGGAACATATTGTGAAGCCTGGCATGATATATGTTTCTAACCCAACAGAATTAGGAACACTTTATAAAAAATCAGAATTGGAAGCCATAAGAAAAGTTGCTGATGATTTTTCAATCCCACTATTTTTAGATGGTGCAAGGCTTGGAGCAGCCCTTGTCGCACCTACCAATGACTTGACCTTAAATGATGTAGGAAGATTATGCGATGTCTTTTATATCGGTGGCACAAAGTCCGGTGCCCTATTTGGTGAAGCTATTGTTTTCACAAATAAAAAACTTACTGAAGATTTCAGGTACTTAATGAAGCAAAGAGGTGGATTACTGGCAAAAGGAAGGCTGTTAGGTATACAATTTAAAAGCCTTTTTACAGATGACTTATATTTTAAGGCACAAAAAAATGCCATAGACAAGGCTGGAGAAATTTCTAAAATTTTAAAAGATAATGGATATGATTTATATGCACAAACAGAAACAAACCAAATATTTCCTATTGTAACTAATAAACAAAAAGAGGCTTTAAGGGAAAATTTTGTCTTTGAAGATTGGGTACACTTGGGAGATAAGACAGTAATTAGGTTTGTAACTAGCTGGGCAACAACAAATGAAGCGGTAGAAGCCCTTGAAAAAAAATTAATTGAATTAGCATAGTTAAACATATTAAAAGGCTGGTACAATGACCAGCCTTTATTTTTTTATGAAATTTTTTCCTCTCTCATTTCCTGTTTTGCACATATCGTAATTTCAACAGTCCTTGTCAAAACATCCGAATAGGTATACGATACGGTTCTGTTAACGCTCTGTTCTCCGTCAATCCTTACTACGAACAAGTTAGGATAAACAGACTCGATTACTCCTCTTTTTTTTACGATTCTTTTTCTACCCTTGTTTGCTCTAATGATGATATTCTTTCCGATACAGTTTTCAATATCCTTTTTAATTCGTCCAATCATATCTCTTTCCAATCTCATACCACCCTTCTATAACAAAACCATAATCAATTATAACATATTAAAGTAGTTTTGTCAAGAGGGTCTTGAAATAAAACTGTAACATTGCTGAAACAATTCAGAAAAATACCCTATTTATCCTCTAGCTTTCATAGCTTTTTCTAATCTTTCAAGTAGCCTTTCCTTGCCCAATAAGTAAATAATACTTGAAAGGTCGGGTCCATGAAGAGTGAAAGAAATTGCTGCCCTTGTAGGCATAAATAAAGACTTTCCTTTTACACCGCTTTCCTGCCCTACTTTTTTCATTACTGACTTTGAAAACTCTTCTGTAACTTCATCTACAGATTCCAACTCCTTCTTTAAAGCCTCATAAATCTTTGGAAAATCTTCTGAATTTAAAGCTTCAACTGCATCTTCTTCAGTAACTTCTAAATCTCTAAACATAAATTCCATTTTTTGGGGGAATTCCTTTAAGGTATCTGTTCCCTCTTTTGTAATATCAATTAACCTTTCCATCCATTCCTTATTCTCTGCGATAAATTTACTATCTACAAGGTCTGCTTCTATAAGGTATGGCTCAATTAATGGCAGAAGTTCACTGGATGGCTTTTCTTTAATATAGTGGGCATTGACCCAGTTAAGCTTATCGTAGTCAAAAACTCCACCTGTCTTAGCAACCCTTTCAAAGGAAAAACTTTCTATCATTTTATCAATGGGCATTATTTCTTCATTATCTTCTGGAGACCAGCCTATTAACAATAAAAAATTAATTAAAGCCTCTGGCAAGTAGCCATTCTTCTTAAAGTCCTCTACAGCCACATCTCCTTCTCTTTTGGAGAGCTTCTTCCTGTCTGCATTTAATACGGTTGGAAGATGGACATAGGTTGGAATGTCCCAGCCAAGTGCCTCATATAAATAAACATGCTTAGGAGTAGAAGAAAGCCATTCTTCCCCCCTTACAATATGAGTAATCCCCATCAAATGGTCATCAATAACAACAGCCATGTGGTAGGTAGGGAAACCGTCTGATTTAATTAGAACTTGGTCGTCAATGTCATTTGTATTAATGGAAACATTTCCCCTTACTAGGTCATTGAATTTAATGTCCTTATTATGTGGAAGTTTCAACCTTATAACATATTCTTCTCCATTGGCAATCCTTTCCCTTGCCTCTTCTAAGGAAACTCCCCTGCAAAGTCCATCATACTTAGGAACCTCGCCACGAATTCTTTGACCTTCTCTCAGGTCATCTAACCTTTCCTTGCTACAAAAACAATGGTAAGCAATTCCTTTTTCCAGTAGAGTATCTATATATTGTCTATAAATTTCAGTTCTTTCTGACTGGATATATGGACCGTAATCGCCTTTTTGGACAATTTTTCCACCATCTAAAAAGACACCTTCATCATATTCTATACCGGACCACTCCAAAGCCTTAATGAGGTTTTCAATTGCCCCTTCAACAAAACGAGTCCTGTCAGTATCTTCAATCCTTAAAATAAACTTACCGTTCATCTTCCTTGCATAAAGGTAATTATATAAAGCTGTTCTAAGTCCACCCACATGGAGATAACCTGTTGGACTTGGAGCAAACCTAAGTCTAATCTCTTTCATAGCTACACCCTTTCAAAATATATTCTAGTTCAAACTTTGCACATTGTCATTGCGAGGAAAACTTTAGCCCAAAGCAATCTAAATGACTTCAATATCTCTCATCAAATAAATAAAAAATAAAAGTGGCTCACCAAGCCTTGCTCGAAATGATGATTAAATTTTTAACTGCACAATTTGAGTATTCTAATAAGTATTATTATATATTTTAAGTTATTAAATGTCAATTATCTCTATTTTCAAGTTTAATATCCCCCGATAAAGTTTTTGCGTTAATTGTACCTTTGCCATATTTTTTTGTATAACTTTTCCCAAGTTCAACGGAGTCCATATATACATTTCCTGATTTACTTTCCAAATAAAGCGAAGCAATATTCTCTATTATATTAATATCAATATTTCCGCTGGCGGAATCTATTTCTACCTCTTCAATATCTTTTACGGTAATTGCACTTTCCCCTGATATGGTACCAATATCTAATTTACCAACACTTCTTTTTGCAATAACTTCTACATTGCCCGAAGTAGTTTCAAGTTTAATTTCCTTAACATCATATACATTAACTGATAAATTTCCTGAAATAGTATTACTGTCAACTTTTTCTGCTATTTGAGTATTAATCTCAACCTGACCAGATACTGTTTCTATTTCTATCTCTTCAACCTCCTCTAAAGGTCTATCTAAATTAATTGATACATTTCCGGATACTGTCTTTATTGAATAATCTAACGGACTTAATTTTGGAATATAAATTATCAATACGCCACTAGCTTTATCTATAAATGGACTAGATTTCTTTGTTTTAATTTTTATTATGTCACCACTTTTCTCATTTATGATTTTCTCTCCATACGCTTGATGTGAAAAATGAATTTTACCATCATTATATATATCATCTTCTATTATTTTTACACTTGTAGTTACTGACTCTATTTCTATTTCTTCTATTCCACTCGTATCATATTCAAATTCATCTTTGAAAAATTGTTTAATATCATTTCCTTTTTTACCAAAAAAAACTAAAAGATTCCAATTAAACCTATCCCATCCTTCAAAAGTATTAAAATCTTGTAACTCAAAAATGTCCTTTGAAAAATGAAAACCATTGTCATCATAATACATTGAATATTTCAAAACATCGGGTTCTAGTATAAAGCCACATATAATTAATAATATCCCTATAATTATCATTACAGAAAAAACTTTTATTATTTTAGATTTGTTCATCAATATCCCCCCACTACTGACCTTTTTATTCCATTAAAAATAGAACCAGTTAAGTAAAACATCTTTTTTGTAAGCCATATTAAGAAATTTATTAAAACTCCTCCTAATCCTATTAAGCATAAAGCCATCCCAAAATAGAATAAAAATGGTCCAACACCTATGGTTGTTAACTTAAATAATGAAATTCCAGCTACACTTATTCCACTTATAATTACTGCTCCTGCAGTTACGAAAAAAGAAATTAAAACTGCATATAGAGATATTAATATGGGCAGCCCTGCCATAACCATTACAAATATCCAAAAGACCAGTGCTGGGATAGAAAACTTTTCTTTTCTTCCTTCTTCATTATAATAAGAATCATTATCTACTTCGTCAGATACGACTCTTTCATATCTAAAGAAATTAGGACTAACTCCATATTCCTTGGCAATTTCCACTGGACTTCCAAGCTCTTCCGATATTTCTTCCTCCGTTTTTCCCTTTGAAATTCCCACATCAAAATGCTCTCTATAATCCCTTATAATATCCTCTATTTCATCTTGAGGAAGAGAGGATAAACATTTTCTTAATGTATTTAAATAACCTACCTTATTCATTGACTGTCCCCCCTACCAATTGATTTACATTATCTACGAAAGAAAACCATTCTTCCTTCAATTCTTCATATGTTTCTTCACCCTTAGCCGTGAGCCTGTAATACTTTCTTGCCGGCCCTCCCGTTGACTCTTCCAAATAAGTTTCCACATATCCTTCTTTATCAAACCTCCTTAATAATGGATAGATAGTTCCTTCCGATATTGTAATATATTCAGATATATGGTCAACTATCTCATAACCGTAAAAATCTCTTCTTGTAAGCATGGACAAGACACACAACTCAAGAACTCCCTTTTTAAATTGAATGTTCGTAGTAATCACCCCTTTCATGAGAACATTATAACATCCACTACCTTTTATTGCAAGATAGTATTAGAAAAAAAGTATTAAATTTTTATTAAGACTCCTTTTGCATAAATATTTTTATCATGGGTAAAAAAGATTTGGAGGTGGACTATGAGAAGAAAAGATAGAGAAATGCCAAGAGAATTTGGATTAGAAGTAATAGATAAGTCCCAGTATGGAGTTCTGTCAATACTTAATAAAGGACTTCCCTACCAGGTACCTTTGTCCATAGTAAGAGATGGAGAGTCCCTTTACTTTCACTCAGCCAAGGCTGGTGAAAAGATTGAAACCTTTAAAGAAAGTAAAGATGTGTCAGTAACTTTTGTTGGAAAGGTAGAAGTCCCCCATCTTTTTACTGGTTCGGAAGTTATGGAATTGAAAAAGGAAGGAAAAATAGGCGAAATAATCTCAAAGGTCTACACAACAGAATTTGAGTCTGCCATTGTTAAGGGAAAAGTTTTTAAGGTTGAGGATGAAGAGGAAAGGAAAAAAGCATTAAAGTTAATTTGCGATAAGTATGTTCCTGAAATGGACTTTGTCTTTGAAGATGCTTTTGAAAAGAGTAAAGCTGCAGTAGAGATATTTAGAATTGATATGGAAGAAATTACTGCAAAAAGAAAAAAATTTGGTCCAGATAAAAAGGAAATTAAAAGTAAATAAAAAAAGAGAGATTGTCCAATACGGCAATCTCTTTTTTAAAAAAATCGGGGTGAGAAGACTTGAACTCCCGGCCCCATGGTCCCAAACCACGTGCGCTACCAACTGCGCTACACCCCGATACAACAGGAGTTATTATAACCCCTATTTTAAAGGTTTTCAAGAGTTAAATTTGGTCATATTTTACTTTTTACTCGCTATTTGTCTATTATTGTACATTTTGAATTGTTTTTCGTAATTTTACATTTATCTTAAAATTTTTCATAATTTTCACATATAAGACTTGTTTTCAAAAAGTAATGAAATTTGTGTAATTTCTTTATAAATTATTAATAATTTATGTAAGAAATTGTGATACAATAAAAAATGCAATTGAAAGGAGTTTGACTATGGATGATTTTATAGTCCTAAAGGATGTTAAAAAAATATATCGTATGGGCGAAGAAAGAGTATATGCCTTAAATGGTGTGTCTTTAAATATAAAAAAGGAAGAATTTGTATGTTTACTTGGTCCTTCAGGGTCAGGAAAGTCAACCCTGTTAAATATGATGGCAGGTTTAGAAAAGCCTACAAAGGGCGAAATTTGGATTGGAGGAAAACCAATACATAAAATGAACGAGGAGAGTGTTACAAAGTTTCGACAACTAAATGTTGGTTTTGTATTCCAGTCCTATAATTTAATTCCAACCCTGACTGCCGCAGAAAATGTTAGCCTTGGTTTAATCTTCAGGGGTGTGCCTAAGAAAAAGAGAGACCAAATGGCAAAAAAGATACTCACAGAGGTTGGGCTTGG
Organism: Tissierellia bacterium; assembly: GCA_012520935.1. Taxonomy (GTDB): domain Bacteria; phylum Bacillota; class Clostridia; order Tissierellales; family Peptoniphilaceae; genus JAAYNG01. Next base: position 11,290 of record JAAYNG010000039.1, read on the forward strand.
AGATAGGCTTAACCATAAACCTCATGAAATGAGCGGCGGTCAGCAACAAAGGGTAAGTATTGCAAGGGCCTTTGTAGACAAGCCTAAAATAGTTTTTGCAGACGAACCAACGGGTAATCTTGACACCAAAACAACAAAGGAAATAATGGATATGATTACATCAATGGCTAAAGAGTTTAAGCAGACCCTTATCATAGTAACCCATAATGTTGAACTGGCAGTTTATGCAAATAAAATTATACACCTGCTGGATGGAAAAGTTGAAAATATAGAAATAAATGAAAATCTAGAAATATTGGAGGAAAAATAAAAAAATGAAAAATAAACTTATTATTATATTGTTAGTTATACTATTAATTAATCCTGCTTCTTTTGCAGCGGGTGCTAACCAACCAACTGAGAGCTTTCAAAGACTGGCTAGATTAACTGCCACAGGAGAAACCATGTATGAGGGTAAGCCCGGAGATACTATAGCAGTAAGATTTGACCTTAATAATATAGGAAATACTGAAGCTTACAATATTAATGCAATTATTTCACCTGCAGCTGACGGTAGTGTTTATCCGTCTATAAGAACATCTAAGATAGTGCCTTATATTATTCCCGGAATGTCTACCCAACAAGCCAGCTTCAATATTACAATTGATGAAAATGCTGAATCAGGTTTAAAGACCCTTCCAATTAAGTTTGAATATATGTCTGCCGGTCAACAAAATGAAAATCCTAATACGGTTAATTTTGATATAATTGTTAAAATAAATAAGCCAAAGGTTGAGGCAGGAAATATTTTTACAACTGATGTTTCATTTTATCCTTCAAATGAGGTATTGCCGGGTGAAAGTTTCGTAATAACCTATAAGGTTGAAAATGTAGGTGAAACTACAATTTATGACATAAAAACTGACCTCACCGGCTTAAAAGAAAATAATGTTACAATGACTCAAGGTTTAAGTTCACAATCTATTGTTTCCCTTGCTCCCGGTGAAAGTAAGACTATAAGTTATTATTTAAAGGCCGAAGATAATGCAAAAGCTGGAACAAGAGAGTTTAAATATAGTTTAAATTTCTTAAAGGATATTACTCCCCAAAGTCAAACAAGTTCGGTCTATTTTTCCATAAAGCAAGCTGCTTCCATGGCATCAAATCTTGTAATTGAAAATCTTGAATACCCAAAGGGTACCATGGGGCTAAACCAAACTGCAACTGTAAAGTTTTCAATCAGAAACCAAGGTATGAGCCCTGCAAGAAATATCACAATAAAGGCTGAACCTATTGACCAAGGAGGTCTTGTGTCAAGGACTGTAAGTACACATAAGTTGAACTCCTTGCTTCCAACAGAAATTGCTTATTATGAATTCCAATTCTTTACTACTGAGGGTACCATGACGAAGAACTACCCTATACAAATAAGTGTTTCTTCTATGGAAGACCCGATGGACCCTGAAACTAAGCAAGAAACAAGTCAATTTATTGGTATCTTTGTAAAGGGAAAAGAAGAAGGTGGAGATGATGGACCAAAGTCAACTCCAAAGCTTATAATTGATAAGTATGAGTTTGAACCTCAAATGATTGAAGCAGGCAGCAATTTTAATATGAAGTTATCTTTTTATAATACTAACTCAAGCAAGGCTGTTAAAAACATAAAAATCTTCCTAACTTCAGAACCGGGAGCAACAACAAATGCACAAGAAGCCTCCTCTTCTTCTGTGTTTACACCGGTGGGTAGCTCCAACACCTTCTATATTGACTCCATTCCTCCTAAGGGCAGAGTCGAAAAGGAATTGACTATGTTCACAATACCTGAAGCTTTAGCAAAGACCCATGTTATAACTGCAAACTTAGAGTATGAGGACTCACAAGCTAACCCTTACACTTCTAAGGAGTTAATAGGTGTCCCAGTAGTGCAACAAGCTAAACTAAGTACATCTGAACTTCAATACCAACAAACAGGCTTTGTTGGAGATGAAATCCCAATTTCAACCCAGTTTTATAATACCGGAAAGGTAACACTTTATAATATGATGGTTAAACTAGAAGGAGACTTTAATACTAGGAGTGGAGAATACTTTGTCGGAAACTTCCAAAGTGGTGCAACAGAAAGGTTTGATGGTTCAATTATTGCAGATAAACCTGGAGATTTAACAGGAAATTTAGTCTTTACCTATGAAGACTCTACAGGTGAAAGCCATAGGGTAGAACAAGAAATAAAAATTACCATTGAAGAACAACAATTTGACCCTATGCAACAATATGATGAATATGGTTATCCTATAGAATTCGGTCCTGACGGAATGCCTATTATGCCGGAAAAAAATAAAGGACCTTCAATGCCTTTGATTATTGGGGGACTTATAGCGGCAGCTGTAATAGCAGGCATTGTGATAAAAAAGAGAAAGAAGAAAAAAGAAGAAGAATTTCTTACAATAGATGATGAAGATGAGGATTTGAAAATCGATGAATAAATTTGATTTAATCGGCATTGGAATTAAAAATCTCTGGAGACGGAAACTCAGAACTTCGCTTACCATCTTAGGTGTTGTTATTGGAGCTTCTGCTATTATTATCATGATGAGCCTAGGGCTTGGTCTTGAAAAGACCTTTACTGAACAACTTATGGGTATGGAAGACCTTACATCTGTACAAGTTAGAGCTCCCTTTAATCATTCTGATAGTGGTAATGTTTCAAGAAGTAAAGCAATAGTTCTTGACGATAAATCAATAAAAGAGATAAAAAAAATACAACATGTTGCTGCTGTACTCCCCTTCTCTACAGATTATGGGATTATAGCTACAACTGGAAAGAAGGTAAATAGCACACAAGTTGTCGGTGTAGACCCAGAAGCCTTTAAAGCCTTTGACTATAAGTTAGAATCTGGAAGACTCCTAAATGAAAATGATAGGGATTCGGTTGTTCTAGGCTATTATGCTGCAAGAAATTTTATGAACAGTGGCAACCGGGGAGATGTCTGGGTAGATCCTTCACAAGCTAAGCCTGTAGATATGAATGGTGACTTCATTTTTACCTATGACTGGTCCTATGGGTCTAGCCATGGAAATGTATTTGAAAGTAATTCAATTGGCCCTAAATATCAAAATCACAAGGTGAAAGTTGTTGGTATTCTGGCTAACTCAAGTGACTGGGAAGTCCAATATGCAACCATCATGTCCCTTAAAACCTTAGAAAATTTTCAGAAGGAAAGGGCTAAGGTTGAAAAGTCTTCAGATGGTGGTGGCTTCCAAGGTAACCAAAAGGCAAAGGGAACCTATGAAACAGTCAAAGTCAAAATTGACGACATGAAATATGTTGAAGAAACAATAGAAAAAATAAAAGAAATGGGTTTCCAAGTTGATTCTTCTATCGGCTGGTTGAATGAAATGAAAAAAACTACTGGGGTAATCCAACTGGTCCTTGGTGGAATCGGAGCAGTTTCCTTATTAATTGCTGCCATAGGAATTACAAACACCATGATAATGAGTATATATGAAAGAACAAAAGAAATTGGTGTAATGAAGGTAATTGGTGCCTCCATACGGGACATACAAAACCTCTTCCTATTCGAAGCATCTATGATTGGTTTTATCGGAGGGGCAATTGGCGTAATCTTTTCTAGCCTTGTAAGCTTTATTCTAAACCACTTCGCTAACTCATCTGGTTTGGCAACAAGCATTCTTTACTTAGAGCCCGGTACGACTGCAAATATTTCCTATATACCAATTTGGCTTATTGCACTGGCAGTAATAGTATCTGCAGGAATAGGAATCCTCGCAGGCTACTTCCCTGCAAGAAGGGCGATGAAGTTGTCAGCATTGGAAGCAATCAGGTCGGAATAAACAATATATTAAAGGACTTTTCGTTTTTGAACAAGAAGTCCTTTTTTATTATTCTAATCTGTTGATTTAAAATCACCTCGATGTTAGAATCTCATTGAGGTGATTTTATGACTTGAATTGTCTAACTTATATTGACAAATGAAAAATTTAATATTATCTGCTACTATAATTTGGTGATTCTTTTGTAATTTTTATGTCATGAGGATGGTTCTCTATTAATGAAGCCTGAGTTATCTTAATAAACTTTGCCTTTTCTTGAAGTTCCTTAATATCTTTTGCCCCAACATATCCCATACCTGACTTTAAACCACCTATAAGTTGATATACAACTTCACCTAGTGGTCCTGCATAATGAATCCTGCCTTCAACACCTTCAGGCACATACTTTTTAGTATCTTCTTGGAAGTAACGGTCTTTAGAACCTGCATCCATTGCACCAAGTGACCCCATGCCCCTGTATTCCTTATATCTTCTTCCTTCGTATAAAACTTCTTCACCCGGTGATTCTTCTGTCCCTGCAAATAATGAACCTGCCATTATTACATTTGCACCTGCAGCTAAAGCTTTTGTAATATCTCCTGAGTATTTTATCCCCCCATCGCCTATAATTGGTATTCCATATTCCTTAGCAGCCTCTGCACATTTCACAATAGCTGTAAATTGTGGGGAGCCAACGCCTGTTACAACCCTTGTCGTACAGATAGAGCCTGGACCAATACCAACCTTCACTGCATCTGCACCAGACTTAATCAAATCAACTGTAGCTTCTGCTGTTGCAACATTACCGGCCACAAATTCTATTTCCGGAAATTCGTTCTTATATCTTCTAACTGCGTCTAAAACTCCTACCGAATGTCCGTGGGCAGTATCTATAACAACAACATCGACCTTTGATTTATAAAGGGCATCAATCCTGTCTAGGGCATCTTTTGTAACACCAACTGCAGCCCCTGCCAATAGCCGTCCTGTTTCATCCTTAGCAGAATTAGGATATTTTTCAGTCTTTTCTATATCTTTTATAGTTATTAAGCCAGTAAGGTAACCATCATCATCTACTAATGGCAACTTTTCGATTTTATATTTTTTCATTTCTTCGAGGGCATCATCCATGGAAATTCCAATCTTTCCTGTTACAAGACCTTCCTTTGTCATGACCTCAGAAATCTTTTTTCCAACTTCTTTTTCAAATCTTATATCTCTATTAGTAATTATTCCGACCAATTTTCCACTTTCATCTGTGATTGGAACACCAGAAATCCTATACCTACTCATTAGTTCCAAAGCATCTGATACCCTGTGGTATGGAGATAGATAAAATGGGTCTGTTATTACGCCATGTTCTGAACGCTTAACCTTGTCAACTTCAAGGGCTTGTTCCTTTATTGTCATATTTTTATGAATTATCCCTATGCCACCTTCTCTGGCCATTGCTATCGCCATCTTGGATTCAGTTACTGTGTCCATACCTGCACTCATAATAGGGGCATTCAGTCTAATTTTTTTCGTCAAATCAGTTGCAACCGATACTTCCTTTGGCAAAACAGAAGACTTCCCCGGTAGTAATAAAACATCATCAAATGTAAATGCATCGCCTAAAAATTCCATTGTTATTTCCCCCTATTTAATATTTAACTTATTATACAGAATTAGAGCTTAAAAGTCAAACACAAGAGTGCCTAATTATGATATTTAATACTGATATTATTTTGGATCTTTTAAAAATGTAAGGTTATAATAGATATGTGTTACAAATAAATAAAAACAAGGAAGCAATCTGCTATAATAGTTTTACCATAAACAAAAAAAGCAGAAGGAGGCTCCCTTGTGAAAACAATTATAACAGAAGAAATGAAATATCGCCAGAGATTATGTGA
>JAAYNG010000004.1 GCA_012520935.1 Tissierellia bacterium
CATTATGCTAGGTGAAATATCAATCAGGATTTGTCCTTGTAATGGTGAAAAATCGACAATAAGAAGAAAGGCTGGATTAGGAATTGCATTACTAAACTCGCTATAAGCAAACTGGTCAACAGTTAAAATGTTTACTTTAACATTTGTTCTTAAGTTTCCAGTAAGATAAGTTTGAAAAGATCTCCCAAAGTTTTCATGAATTACTTCTAAAGTTTTTAACTGCTCTTTAGAAATCTTTTGAGGGTTTCTAAAATCATATTCTCTTATCTTTCTATTATCTTCTTCCTTAATCTCATCTACATCTAAATCGCCAGTATCAAGTGCATTCAGAAGGGCGTCTATTTCAGATTGAGACATTACATCTGACAAATATACCCCCCCTTACTGGATTACAAATTCATCGAAAAATACAACAATTGACTCATCAGCAAAATAATTACTTAAACTTCTTTGGATAGCTCTTTTTAAATTTTCCATACTACCAGTTCCTAAAAGATCTTCCTCGGTGTTATTTCTAATAATTTTATTTGCCTCATCTCTTATAACAAACTGTTTAGCTTCAATAATAGCTTTTTTATTTTCATCGCTTGTTTGTATAGTAAGCTTTATTTTTAATATTCTTTTACTATTTTTAATATTACAATACATATCCTCCATAGTAACTGAATAATTTACTTCAGATGAAGGATTAGGAGCCTTTTCTTCTTCTGACGATGCTTTACTTTTCAAAAAGAAAACAACAGCAACTCCCGCAACTATTAGAATGATTAGCGCTATTATCAGAATTTTTATATTTAATTTCCCTTTCATATAACCACTCTCCTAATAGTATTAAGGTCCAGTATTTTCATAGGAATCACCTAAAATCACTATATCTGCCCTTCTGTTCTTTGCCTTATTCTCTGGTGTGTCATTTGGAGCAATTGGATGATAAAAACTATATCCTGCTGCAGAAATTCTAACAGGATTTACATCCGATTTTTCTACCAGAAATCTAAGTACATTTGTCGCTCTTGCGGTTGATAATTCCCAGTTTGTTGGATACATGTTTACATATCTTACTGGGTCATTATCAGAATGACCTTCGACAGCAACTGACCTGTCTTTAAACTCATCCATATTTAATATTATACCAACTTGTTCTATTATAGTATTTGCCTCAAGCTTAATCTCAGCTAATCCTGGGTCAAAAAGTATTTTATCCATAAGGCTAATAATTATTCCTCGTTCATTACGAGTTACACTAATTTGCCCAGTTAATTGTTCACTTTCAACCATTTCTTGAAGTATATTTTGCAAAACACCTAACTCTTCATCTGATAAACCATCAACAGCTGATTCTAACATTTGACCTATATTTTTTTCAAATTCTAACATTTTTCCGCCGTCAAGTATACCTGCTCCGCCTTCGAAACCTGCCATAAAGGCCTTTATTCTACCTTCATCAGCTTTTGACATAGCAAATAGTAGAACAAAGAAACATAGTAGCAATGTTACCAAGTCTGCATATGTATTCATCCATCCAGCGGTATCAGTTTCTTCCTGTTGCTTCTTTTCTCTTGCCACTTTATTCCTCCTTTCCTTGACCAGCCTTAGTGTCAAATTTTTCTCTCGTATCTGGAGGAATGAAAGTTTTAAGTTTTTCTTCTATTATTCTTGGGTTTTCACCAGCTTGTATTGAGAGCAAACCTTCTATCATAAGTTCTTTAACCAGTACTTCTTGCTTACTTACTATACTTAATTTTGTAGAAATAGGTGTCCATATTACATTAGCTAAGAAAGAACCATATAGGGTAGTAACTAATGCAATAGCCATTTGTGGACCTAATGAATCAACATCTGATAATGATCCAAGCATATTTATCAGACCTATAAGGGTACCAATCATACCAAAGGCAGGTCCATATGCTGCAAGCGTATCCATCATGCCCTTACCATGTGAGTGCCTTTCTTCAAGAAAAACAAGTTCGGTTTCGAGTATATTTCTAACTAATTCCGGATCTGTGCCGTCAACAATTAACATTATCCCCTTCTTCAAAAAATCATCTTCACTATTTGACCCATACTCTTCCAAAGCCAAAAGACCCTCTTTCCTAGCAACATTAGCCAGTTCAATAATTTGACTAATTACCATATTTGCATCAGTAACAGAGTGTGAAAATGCATTTTTTATTATCTTTGGCGTGTTTTTTAAGTCATCCATTGTATAAGAGGCTATTGTTGCAGCAAAGGACCCACCCACAACTATTATTATCGATGGAATATCAATATATCCCTCTATAAGACCTTGAAGTGAACCAGTTGCACTAATTATACCACCTATAAAAAAACCTAAACCTAGAACAAAACCAATGACCGTAGCTAGATCCAATACCTACACCTCTTTCTCGTACTCTCTTTCAAAATGATAAACTTTTGCATTATAAAGCATTACCTTTTCAATAACTTCATCCACTGTGTCAGCAACAACAATTTTTTGTCCATTAGTCAAGGTAATGACTGTATCAGGTGTTTCTTCTACAAATAATATTAAATCTTTATTTACTACAAATTCTTTTTCATTGAGTCTTCTCAATTTTATCATATTATCACCTTTATTTTGATATGTATTTTTCCACACCTTAGACTATTAATTAAGTATTACAATTACTATTATTGTAATTTTTAATGTACGGGCGGATGATATCCGCCCATACATTTTTAACTGTTATTTCTAATGCTTGTTATTATACCATTATCTCTTAATATTTACAAGCTCTTGTAACATTTCATCAGAAGTTGTTATAATTCTAGAGTTTGCTTGGAAACCTCTTTGAGTTGTAATTAATTCAGTAAATTCAAGGGCTAGGTCAGTGTTTGACATCTCCAAAGTACCTGAAGAAATTTTACCATAGCCTGACCCTCCTGCTATACCTTCCTGAGGCTCTCCAGAGTTCCTTGTATCCTTGTAAAGGTTATCTGTCATTTTTTCAAGACCGCCTGTGTTGTCAAATTTAGCTAAAATTATCCTTCCTAGACTCTTTCTAGAACCATTATCGAAAGAACCAATAACTTCACCATCTGCCCCTATTGAGAAGGAACTTATTGTTCCTGAAGTTTGACCATCTGAAGAATATGTCTTAGCAGTTGATTCATTTGCATATTGGGTTAAACCGTCAACTCTTTCTGGGGCTATAGGATCAAAAATAGTTATCGTTTTAAAAGTTCCTGATGGCTCAGTTTTTGTAGGGTTTGTACCGCCACTTTTGTCATTAGTAAAGGTTAATCCACTTAAGTCTAGGGTTACTGTAGATGTTTTAGCATTATCTGTACCATTTATTCCAGTTAACGCTCCATCAGAATTAAATATCAACTGAACAGCATTTCCTCCATCTATTACATTTGTTGGTTCAACATAATCTCCTGTAGCAATATCTGTTACTCTACTAATTCTCATTCTCCACTCATTTCCAGCTTGGGCATCACTTATTTTTATAAATTGTGTAGTTACAGAATAAGCATTCCCAAGACTATCCCTCACTACAGTATCTGTAGTTCTTGAATTTAAATTATTTGGATTGTCCGGATCTTCAGCTACCTCTGTATTTGAATTAAGATTTCCCCTTGGAATAATATTTTCAGTAGCAGTAGGTGCTGCTGTTTCAGACTTATTTATCTGAATTTTTTGTAGTGGTCCACCATCGTTTGGTATAACTTCCCCTGTTGCCTCGTCAATCTTAGTACCATAACCCAAAACATAAAAACCTTCTGATGTTACTAGGTTCCCATCATTATCTAGGTTAAAGTTACCAGCCCTTGTATAATACTTGTCATGATTTGTAGCATGTGGCGAAACTACAAACCAGCCTTCTCCTTCTATTGTCAAGTCTGTTGGGTTGTCTGTCCTTTGTCCAGCACCCCTTGTATAAATTGTATTAATAGCACCGGTTCCAACACCCATACCAACTTGTTGAGGGTTGATACCACCGATTGAGTTTCTTTGTGCACCACTGGCACCCCTTACTGTTTGGTTGAAGGTTTCCTTAAAGGTAACCTGACCTTTTTTATAAGCTACTGTGTTGACATTGGCAATATTGTGTCCAATGGTATCCATCTTGCCCTGGTGGGTCCTTAGACCTGTTACACCAGTGTACATTGATCTCATCATAATTAATTTCCTCCATTTCTTGCGGTTGGAGCCATCTATCATTCAAGCTCCCAAGCCTCCCGAAGGACCAGCTATATTATTACCGCACCATCAATATTTGTAATCACTTTTTCATCCATTTGCTCATTTTTGAGAGCAGTAATGACCGTTCTAGTCTTAATATTTGTAATCAAAACCTTGTCATCAATAAATATTAAGGCATCTTTTACACCCTTGTCTTCTGCCTTTTGAATTGCATCCCTTATCTTAGAAATCTCTTCATTATTAAAGGATACACCCCTGTCTTGAATCCTCATTGAAGCATGTTTTGAAAATTTAACCTCTTCTGCTTTTAAAGATTCAACTACATTTTTAAAGGACTTGGAGGGGTTTTCTTTTCGTGGCTCAAGTCTTCCCTTTTTCAAAAGTTCCGACTCGAGAACTTTAATATTCATATCTCTGTCTATCATTTCGATCACTTCTCTTATGCAATTCCAAAATAGTGGATATTGCCTATTATTTTGCCATCAGTATCAGTAATCTTTCCATCATTTGATACTATCCAGCCATCTTCAATCTTTCCAACAACCTTACCTTCGCCATTAACAACTGTATTGTCCGGACCTAAAATGTTTTGCATTGTAATTGGTATTCTCTTAACATTTGGTCCTGTTTCTTTAATGTTACCTAATATCTTACCTGCTACGCTTAAAATGTTACCATCCTTGTCCACAGTTTCTCCTAATGCGACATAGATTTCTCCAAAGACATCGCCCTTTTCATTGACAATTTTGTTTTCTTCATTTACATAATTCTTGTTTTTATAATCATATAAATTGCCAAGAAGCTTACCTGTTGGATCTAATATATCTCCATTTTCTAAAATTGTTGAATCTTTTTCAACCTTTCCTAATATGTTACCATATGGGTCTACAATATTGAGATTACTATCAACTTGGTTTTTAGTGATAACTTGTGGTTTCTCAAGGTCAATTCCTGTTAATGCCTTATGAATAGAAGCCATATATTTTAACATTTCAATATTTGCATCTATACTATCTTGCTTAAATAAATCAATACCCTCTGTTACTTGTTTCATTGAAGTTTCAAATGTCTTGTTCAAGTTGTTCATTTGCTCTAGAGAACTGAATTGAGCAAGTTGTGCAATAAATTGAGTATCTTCAACCGGGTTGAATGGGTCTTGATGAGCCAATTGTGTTGTCAATAACCTTAAAAATGAATCTTTTCCTAATTCGGAAGGGTTCTTCGTAGTAGGTGGTTTTTGACCATTTATTATATTGCCATCCTCATCTCTTTCTATTTTTCCTTCAGTTGGCTTATATCCACTTTGAGCTGTATAGTCATAGATATTTTGACCTGGTACTTTACCTATTGTCATTGTCTTACCTCCTTACACAGATACATCAAAGCCTTCACTTATTATTTCGCCAGTCTCTGCTGAAATTTCTTCAAAAGATTCTATTGTGTATCCAAAATTATTATTTCTTGCCTTGAACGTTTGTTTTTGTCTCCTGTTGGCCTGCTCTTGATTCATGTTTTGACCATGCATCTCATAGTCTTCATTAGTACCAACTTGGACTTCTACAGTCTTAATTTCAATGTTTTGTTTTCTAAGCGTCTCTTTAAGATTAATTAAGTTTTGTTCAATCATTACCCTTGCTTTTTCGTTGTCAACAACAATCTTTGCTACCAATTCACCCTTAACCATTCTCATGTCTAGGGTCATATCTCCTAATTCTCTAGGTTGAAGCTTGATTTTCATCTGCTTTTTAGATGAATCTAGTTCGTAAGAAATGTCTTTTAACATCTTATCAACTGTTTGTTTTTCTGTATCAAATTTCTCAACAACTACTTCTTCAAAAGTTCTGAAGTCTCCTCTTTCATGGACATTTAGGTTTGCAAGTCCCTTCAAGTCTTCCTTAATAATTGAAGTATCTTCCTTATTAGAACTTGAAGTGTAAGACTCCCTTTTTGCACCTGTATTTTCTCCAGAATTTTGAGAATTAACAACAACTTTTGTTTCATCTAATACTTGAGCTGCTGTTTTGTTTTCCAGTTTAGTTTCTTCAGTTTCTTGAACTTGAACCTTAGGAAGAACTTTTTCCGGATTGTCAACATTTCCTTCCGTAACTTTAACAATCACTTCTTTAACTTCTGTCCCAATTGTTTGGTTAACTTCAACTGGCTGACTTTCTACTAATATTGGCTCTTCTTTTATTATCGTTGAATTTTCTAGCTCTAATGCTGGTTGATTTGAAGCTAACTCTGTTTCTAATTCTGGCTTAACTGCTAAATCATCTGTAACTATTTTTAATTCTGTTTCAAGCTCTTTTCCTGCCTGTAAGTCTAATGCAGGCTTAATCTCTTTTTCTTCAGTAAGATTTGCCATCGCTACCACAACTTGTAGGTTTTCGTCAATAATGTCACTTGCAAGTTCTTCTGTATTAGTTTTTTCTTGACTGTCAACTGTTTTTTTAGTTTCTTGAGTACTTTCTGTTTCCTTTTCCTTTGACTTGTCTACAACTTGTTTGTTTTCTTTGTTGTTAACATTTTCTACTTTTTTTTCAGGATTAGGGTTTTGTTCAGTTTTTACTTCATTAGCTTTATTAAGTCCAGAATCTCTTTTTAAATCATTTCTTAAAACATTTCTAATGTCTTTCTTTGGACTTAATTCTCTTCCTTTAGATTCCGAAAAGCTTGTTAATTTTTCAGAGAACTTCCTTGATACTACATCTGTTTTCAAATTACCAGCTGGTGCCTTAATGTCCATAATCATTTTTGTGCTACTTACTCTTTCTGCATTCATTGATTCACCTCCTTTGTATTTTTATATTTATATATTAAATCCGTTATTTCCATTGACATATCTGGATTTAACAGATCTAATGCCGGTGATAATACTGCAGGGTCTACTTTCTCAAGTATTCTTATGAGTGAATTAAGTGTTGTTGTATCTTCATAGTCATAAGCATCATCGTAAGTTCTCTTAATCATCCTTGCTAGAGATAAATTATCCATCTCATTATATACTTTTGCAAGTTCAGCAGATACCTTATCCAGTGTTTCATACTGGGAAGTAGTAAAAGATTTTTCAAAATTACCAGTGGTCATCATGCTGGAAATTGTAGCTCCTGTTCCTGTAGACATGTTATCCAGTAATGCTGCTCTTTTTGCAGGTTCCATTTCATATAAAATGCCTACAATTGTACGCTTGCTAAACTCGTCCCCCTTCATCATCTTGTCTACAATTTTAACTAATTCTTCTGTATCCATGGTGTTAAAACTTTGAGCTAAGTCTCCAGCCCTTTGCCTAAATTCTTTACCCAGTATATCTATATTATCGTCATTAAATGATACTTTTAAACTAATTTTTCCATTATCTCCATAAATATTTCCTTCATTGTCGGTTTGAACTACTTCGCCATCAGCATCTATCGCCCTTTCAGGTTGTGAGAAGTAGGTTGTAAAGTCTTGAGCATATTCATCTGTCATATTTGTAATGATATTTGAAACATCTTTCGGTCTCATTCCACCTAAAACATCTAAAGCTATCTTCCTGTCAGTGGTCTTAAAAAGCTTTTCTCCCAAACCTGTTGGGTCATTCAACTTTAACACTGATACATCTTTATTATTATCGAGCATTTTTTCAAAAACTTTAGCAGCTTTTTGTGGTTCAACCTTCCTATAAAAGGCAACTAGTTCTAAAATCTTTTCATTATATTCTGAAATAAAGTCTACTAATTCAGATATATCCTTAGCCTTACCATCATCATTATCTTTGAGTCTCTCTAATACAGTTAATTGGAACATGGCATCATCAAGTCTTTCTTTGTCCTTTACACCAGCAGCAACCTTTGCTGCCTTTGTTAGCTCCATGTGGTCAAAAATCTCTGCCAATTGTTCAGAAGTTAAGTCTTGATTTGTTTCTATATAGTTGATAGCATCATTAATTGGTTTTTTATTTAAAATATTGGCAATCTCTTTTAAGTTATCTTGCTCATACTTAAGTGTATCTAATATATTCTGAACTTCTTTTGCTTTTTCTCTGTCTAATTTACCCAGTATGAATTTTTTTTCTATTTCATCCATATAGAATAAAATGTCAGCTAATTTTTCATTAGAAAGTGCATTTAGGACATCCTCAAATCCTTGCTCACCTATTCTTGACTTGACTTGGTTCTTAGCAATAA
>JAAYNG010000040.1 GCA_012520935.1 Tissierellia bacterium
ATCTAATCTTTCCTCATACTCTGGAATTGACTTGTCTCTTACATCTAAAATCCCGGCTAAAGCTCCAAAACCACCAAGTTCAACCAATTGCTTGTCAGATTCAAAATGTGGATGGAAATAGCCCTTGTTGTCTGATGTTGGAATAATATGGTTCACAAAATCAGAACCAACTATTAACCTCCCTTGGAGATAAACCAAAGCCTCCCCTACATTGTTCCCTTGAATATCTATTGGACATAATTCTGAAAGCTCGTCAAGAAGAGCATTACGCTCGTCCCTAATGTCATTCATGCTGTACTTAGGGTCTGCAGCTTCCTGCCCCTTTATCATTGTGTTAATTTCCTTGACTCTATCTATTATTTCATTAATTCTCTCTATATGGTCATATATCCTTGTGTTCAGGTTCCTCTTGGACATCTCTAGTTGATGGGCGACACTATTAAAGGTGTCTGCTACAGCAACCCCTGTTTCATGTAACAGTCCTCTAATTGTCAAAGCTTCCGGGTTTTTAGCCAGCTCTGCCGCCTTCTCCCAGAAAGTTTCCATAACTCCTTGTATGCTATGTTCGCTCTTTTCCCTAAAGATTCCTTCAATCTCTTGCAAAACATCTGACTTTAACTTGTGATATCCGTAGGTAGCCGTTTCTCCCCTGTACCTAATATCTAAAAATTCATCTCTTGTCTGCCTGATAACCTTGATATCTGCCCCTGTTCCTACTTGAAGATAAACTCCTCCGTAGTCTTGATACCTAGAGTTCTTATGAATAGCAGACTGCCTCACATAATTAGGATTTTCCGTATTGGAAATATTATGCGAAACAGTCTTAAGAGATGTCCTCTGAGCCATCAGCCCAGAAACCGATATATATAAACTCCCAAAACCCATTTTTACACCTTCCTATCAAATCTTGTATCCCCGGTTTGTATCTCTCCACTCTTACAATATCCAGAAGAAACTTGAGTATTCGTGAGGATATTAAGATTAAAATCAATCCAATCTAAGTTGTCCCTGATGAGTTCAGAATTTAAAAGATTGGCATTGGACAAGTCAGATAGGGTATAGATTAATTCTTCTTCATATTTCAAGAAGTCTTCCTTACCATCGCTAATTTTTTCAATCATTTCTGTGATTGAAGCATCTTTAGAAAGCCCTATAGCCTCAAGCAAAGAACCCCTATCCCTTTCAACCTTTTCCATTTTTTCAATAATGGTTTCTTCTTTTTTAGTAATTTCATCCAGAGCCTTAGTATCATTCTTTAATATAATATCTGTCTTTTCTTCTGCTAGAGAAGTCATAAACCTTAAAAGCTTAAGTTCTTCATCTAGCAGCTGCTTCAACTCATCATACAATGTCATATTATCACCTTAGACCAAATATGTCTTTCACCATTTTTTGAGCTATCTCTCTAGCAGAAATATCATAAGTTCCGTTTTGAATCTTTTCCTTAATAGCGTTCACCTTATCTGTTCTAAAAGTATCTTCCTCTTTAACCTTTTTTAGAGCAAATTGATATTCAGCACCCCTGTCTGAAATCTTAAGGTTATAATTTTCTTTCTTAACTTCCGCAGTTGCATGTACAGGTTTTTCCTTTTGCCCCTGATAAACATACATATTGTTAGAAATGTTATTTACACGCATCTCTATCCCCCCTTATATTTACTATATCGGCTATTGAAATCATAACTTTAATATTATTTATCACTACCTGTCCCTATCCCTATCATACGGTGCTCTCATTAAGCTTGGATCTTTGCCAGTCTTCTTTGGCTCCGGTTTAGGTACTGATTGCATGCCCCTTGCCACCGCACCTAAAGACTTGCTCATCTCGCTTGTACACTTGGAACAAAACCTCCCTGTAAAAATTTTAGCACCGCACCTTTCACAATCAAGTGTTATTTGACTGTTTTCATCCATTTCCAAGCGTCCCTCCCTTAAGAATTCCATTATTTCTTCACTGGAAACATCTGTAGCATCTTCCACTTCATTAATACTTGCCCCCGGATACTCTCTAAGGTATTCTTTTACCCTTTGAAACCTCTCATCTTGTTTCCTTCTACAAGCCCTGCAAACATTAAAGCCATCATAGTTAAATATCTTCCCGCAAACCTTACAGTTTCTTACATTCATCACTAGCCCCTCCTTATATTCTTGCTGATGTTATTGTTAAGCCTTGAATACTAATAGGCTGTCCAACACTTAAAGCCCTATATGCCTCATTTATAGTTGCTCCTGTAGTAATAATATCATCAATCAACAAAATCTTTCTAGCTGATATGTCTTTTGAAAGTTCAAAACACCCCTTTAAGTTTTCTGACCTTTCTTTGTAGTCTAAGCCGGTTTGCCTTTTGGTTTCCTTTACCTTTTTCAAAGCCCCTTCTAAAAAGAAAACATCAAAAGACTTAGCCACTTCTTTAACAAGAATTTCTATTTGGTCAAAACCCCTCTTTGCCTTTTCCCTTCCCGACATAGGTATTGCAACAATAGTATCGACATCATTACTAGAATCTTTAAAACTATTGACTAAAATTTCAACAAATATTTTATAGTAATAGTTCCTTCCATTGAACTTATATTGGTGAAAGACTTTCCTTAAAAAATTGTTATAGACTAAAGGAAATGAAACAGGAATATCTACATCCCGCTTTCCATTTATAAATTCGAACTTGTCGTAGCAATCTGTACAAAGACTTCCAATTTCTTTCTCTTCATTACATATTAAACAGAAATCCCGCTTTGGAAATAGTAGGTTAAGAATATTAATCACCCTGCCTTATTTTTCTTCATTCAAGAGTCTCATTTTTTCGTCCAACTTGGAATTCCTCTTCCTGATATCTGTATTCCCAATCATCTTTATTAAATTCTTTTCATCTCCAACTAAGACTACCAATTTTTTCGCTCTGGTTATCGCTGTGTACAGGAGGTTCCTGTTGGCAAGTATAGGCGGGGCAAAACCCATGGCCATGACTATGGCCGGAAACTCTGACCCTTGAGACTTGTGGATAGTTGTAGCATAGGAAAGAGTAAGCTCATCAAGGTTTAAAAACTCATATTCCACCAGCCTTTCATTGTCAAAGAGGACCTTTACAATTCCACCCTCTATCTCCTGGATAAAGCCAATGTCACCATTATATATGCCCTCTCCCTTGTCAACCACAAGACCGTCCCTTATGACCTTGTACTCAGCATTGTAGTTATTCCTAATCTGCATAACCTTGTCGCCAACCCTAAAGATATCATCACCTTGCCTAGTCTCCTCCTTGTCATCATCTGGTGGGTTCAAGGCCTCTTGTAATTTTTTGTTAAGGTTGTTAACGCCGGAAAATCCCTTTCTCATAGGGGTCAAGGCCTGTATATCAGAAGGATCTATCCCATAATAATTAGTAAGCCTCCCGGATAAAAGTTCAACAATGGTCTTTTGGATTCCTTCCTCTGTCTCCCTGTGAAGGAAGTAAAAGTCCATGTCCCTTTCATTTAAAATAGGCTTTTCCCCCCTGTTTATCCTGTGGGCATTGGCAACAATCATGCTCTCCTTAGATTGGCGGAATATCTCATCTAAAACTGTAACAGATACCACTCCGGAATCTATTATATCTGCCAAGACATTTCCTGCACCTACAGAAGGTAGCTGGTCCCTATCCCCTACAAAAATTAATTTAGTACCTAAGGATACAGCCCTTAACAAGGACCTTGCAAGTAGGATATCAAGCATAGAAGACTCATCTATGATAACGATATCCCCTTCAATAGGGTTGTCCTCGTCCCTGTTAAAGCCACTGCCGACCTCCTCATCACCAAAGGAAAATTCCAAAAGCCTGTGTATGGTTTCGGCATAGTGACCGGTTGCCTCCGTCATCCTTTTAGCTGCCCTTCCCGTTGGGGCTGCAAGCTTAACCTTCAGCCCCAAGTCCGTTGATATCCTTATTATTGCATTAATTACAGTAGTCTTTCCGGTTCCCGGCCCGCCGGTTATTACAGAAACACCATTTCTAATGGAGTTTATAACAGCCAACTTTTGCTTGTGGGCAAAGTCTATCCCCATTTCACCCTCCAGTTGACTGATAACATTTTCAAAGGCCTCTTCAGGCAGCTTAGCTTCCTTGGAGAGCTTGACAAGCTTCCTGGCACAATAGTTTTCAGCTTCTATATAATATTTTAAGTATACATTATATTCACTGCCATCTTGACTGATTGCCACATCATAATTTTTTACAAGAAAGTCTTTAAAGGCATCTTCCAAAGAGTCTGACAGGCCTAAGAGTCGCCCTGTTCCTTCAAGCAAGCTATCCTTACCTATATAAGAATGTCCCTGCTGGTAGGCATTCCTCAAAACATATCTTAGCCCTGCCTCTATCCTTAGATAGGAGTCCTTTTCAATCCCTAAAGACATGGCAATACTATCTGCCCTTTTAAAGCCGATAGAGTGGACCTCACTTATTAAACTATAAGGGTTTGCCTTTACATATTCTATGGTCCGGTCACCGTACTTCTTGTGAAGTTTAATCGAAATCGACGGTGAGATTCCATATTTTTGAAAGAAAAAAAGAGTCTCCCTAATAAATTTTTCCCCTTCAAGGGCCTTTATTATATGTGGAAGTCTCTTTCTGCCAATCCCCTTAATCTTTAAAAGAACTTCAGGGTCCTCTTCAATAATATCCAGGGCTCCCCCGCCCAGCAAATCAACAATTTTCTTTGCAGTCTTCTTGCCGATAAAAGGGATAATGCCGGAGGAGAGATAGTCGATTATCTCCCCTTCAGAAGTTGGTTTAACTATTTCAATGCCGGTAAAAGAAACTTGTTCGCCATAAAGGTCGTGGTAGGTGAGTTCCCCCTCTATCCTGACCCTGTCCCCTATTTTGATGTAGTGACTCTTACCAACCATTGAAATTGACCCGTCCTCTGTGTCTAAAGTAGCCACAGTAAAGCCGGTATCTTCTGCCCTAAATCTAATTGACCTAATTATCCCTTCAAATTCCATATGCCTCACTTGATTAATCTTATCTTTTTGATTATAGCCTTTTATAGGAAGGGGCGGTTGATAATCGCCCTACATACTCCTCGCAATAATTTGCTTAAAAAATTTTTATATTCCAGCTAACTTCTTTATTTCATCAACCTTATCTGTCTTCTCCCAAGCTACTCCAAGGTCCTCCCTGCCGAAATGTCCATATGCAGCAAGTTGCTTATAAATCGGCTTCCTTAAATCCAGGTTTTCAATAATAGCAAGTGGTCTTAAATCAAAGACTTGCATTACAATATCCCTAATCTTTGAATCAGGAATTACACCTGTCCCAAAGGTATCAACATTTATATTTAAAGGTTTAGCAACCCCAATTGCATAGGCAAGGGCAACCTCGCACTTCTTAGCCAAACCTGCCTTTACAAGGTTCTTGGCCACATACCTTGCAGCATAGCAGGCAGAACGGTCAACCTTTGTAGGGTCCTTTCCGGAAAAAGCTCCTCCGCCATGTCTGGCATAACCACCATAGGTGTCAACAATAATCTTTCTTCCGGTAAGACCGGCATCCCCCATAGGTCCACCGGTTACAAACCTTCCGGTAGGGTTGACATATATTTGAGTCTTATCGTCCAGTAAATTTTCCGGAATTATCGTCTCAATTACATGTTTAATAATATCTTCCCTAATAGTTTCTAAGTCTACATCAGGGTCATGTTGGGTTGAAACTACAACATTTTCAATCCTCTTTGGCGTATCCCCTTCATATTCAACAGTTACTTGAGTCTTCCCATCCGGCCTTAAATACTTTAATGTGCCGTCTTTCCTCACATCAGCAAGCCTCTTGGCCATCCTATGGGCAAGAGAAATAGGTAGAGGCATTAACTCAGGAGTTTCGTCACAAGCAAAACCAAACATCATGCCTTGGTCTCCTGCACCAATTAAGTCGTACTTGTCCCCTGACTTCTCCTTATTTTCCAAAGCATTGTCTACACCCATAGCTATATCACTTGACTGTTCCTTAATGGCAGTCAATATAGAGCAGGTGGACCCGTCAAAGCCATACTTAGCCCTGTTATAGCCAATCTCTTCAATGGTCTCCCTTGCAATCTTAGGGATATCCACATAGCAATTAGTAGATATCTCGCCAGTTACTAAAACTAAGCCTGTTGTCGCTATACATTCACAAGCAACCCTGGCATCTTTATCACATGAAAAAATTGCATCAAGGACTGCATCTGATATCTGGTCGCACATTTTATCCGGATGACCTTCCGTTACAGATTCCGAAGTGAAATATTTCTTTTCCATAATAACCTCCCAATTATATAATTTAAACTAATAATAGTATCGACATATTTATAAATTACCTACATATTTTCCTCTAAAAATTCCCAAATCTTTTCCTCACTTACAGGTGGGTGAACTAGTAAGCCTTGAAATGTAGTAAGCCCATTTTCCCTTAAGAAGTTAAGCCTTAGCTCGGACTCCACAGCCTCTGCTATAGTTTCAATATTCAAGAGCTTACCAAGAGTTATAATCGTCTTAATTATGGCCTCATCCTTCTTAGACCTTCCTATCTCTAAGATAAACTCCTCAACAATTTTCACACCGTCAAAGTCAATGTCCTTTAAAAAGATTAGAGAAGAATGTTCCAAACCAAAGTCAGTGAGTATAATTTTAAAACCATAGCCCTTAATCCTTCTAAGAATATCAATAGAAAGTTCAATATCCTTCATTATAGTTGACTCAGAAATCTCAAGCTTTATACTGTTGATGATCTCCTTGTCCTTCTTAAATATCCCATATAATATTTCAGGAAAACCTTCCTGAAAAAAACTCTTTTCAGAAAGTTTTACCGATACAATTGGTATGGGTATCCCTCTTTCCCTAGCCTCTGACAAAAAAGCTTCAACCCTTTGAAATAAAAAGTTTTCTAATTCAGAAATAAAACCATTCCTTACTGCCAAGTCTATAAAGCTTCTCTGTAACATCTTACCATAGCGTTTGTTATGCCAAACTAAACTTGTCTCTAGGGAAGCAATCTTCTTTTTCTCACCTTTAAATTGAACCTTAGGCATAAAGCTTATAAACATCTCTTCTTGAATCAAAGAGTAGTTTAACTCATTCATTATTACAAAGTCTCTCTCAGCCTTTTCCCTAAAGGCCTTGTTGTAAAAGACATACCTTGCCTTGCCTTCACTTTTAGCAAAGTACATGGCTGAGTCGGCATTTTTTAAAAGGGCATCCCTTGTCTCACCATGTTCCGGATATAGGGCCACCCCCATACTTATGGTGATTTTTAATGATACTCCCTCAATTAATATAGTCATTTCAGAATACCACTTAACCTTGTCACAAAGGTCCATAATATTATCCATGCTTTGGAAGTTTTTATAAATAATTAAAAACTCATCTTCCTCAAGCCTCGCCATCTTAATATCTTCATTTTCCACAAGTTTTATCCTATTTCCAAGTTCTATCAAGAGCTTGTCGCCAAAAGCATGCCCCCTAGAGTCATTAATTGGTTTGAAGTCATCAATATCAAAAACTATAACCCCTATGGATTCCGTCTCTATATCATCAATATACCCATCCAAAAGTTCTGAAATTGAATTTCTATTACTCAAGCCAGTAAGAGAATCTTTTGTAGTAAGCTCATATATTTTTTCACTAATCTTATCTCTTTCGATGTTCCCCTTTTCAATCTTTTCTTCTATCTCTTCCTTTTTCTTTATTGCTCCCCAAATTTCATTTTTTAAGCTTTCTCGCCTTCTTTCAGTCTCTTCCCTCTTAGAAACAATGAAGCTTGCATCCTGAATAGTAGCTACGCCCCCAACCAAAGTCTCGTCCTTTTCCCTATAACTCATAACAGAAAGTAAAATAGGCATTATCTTTTTAGCAGGGTTGTCATAAATAATCTTTCTCTCTTCAAAATAGCTTTCCTCTAAGAAAATCTTATAGTCATCTTCTCGACTAAAAATACTATTTACATTCATACCAACTATTTCTTCCCTTGAAAAATCTAACATCTCTGTAAGTGAATCATTTACATATACAATATTAAAATTTTCATCATAAAGGAAAATACCATCCTGCATATTATTTACAATGTCTTTTAAAAACTTTTTTGGAGACTTTTGAAAGGAGTTGAATTTCTTTTCCAATATAAATATAGTAATTGATAAAACTAAAGACATGGCGACTGTAATATTAAAAGGGATGTACTCTATCCCACTAACTATCATGCTTAACACTAGAAAGAAGCTTAGAACCGTTAAAATAAATAATGTATTTAGGTAGTAATAGTAGGTTGTAACCTGCCTTTGGTTTTCCGCCTTATCAGAAACATACCTTCCCATAATATATTGATAAATATTTATAAAGACAAAGAATGAATATTGGAAAATTGAAATAATTATCCCCCTGTCATTCTCAGAATCTAGACCTATTTTTGAAAAAAACCTGACATAGGTTGGGCTAAAAACAGTGAATATAGAAATACTAACAGCTATAGATAATATAGTCACAATAATTCCCACACTATATAGTTTCTTATTTGTATGAATATTACAATGGGCCATAGCCATTAGATTGCAAGAAGTAAAGGTTAAAATAAGAGAAACTTCAGCAAGGTCTCTTAATGTTCTTTCCATTGCTCCCCATCCGTAAATAAGTTCAATTATACCAGCTACGGCACTAAATTGGCACATCAAAAAATAGTAGAACTTAGCCTTGTTCTTCCTATCATTTACATAAATAACAGCCCCTAAAACAGAGAGCATTACACTTCCACATAAAATTATTAAACTTATAAATTCTCTAATCATTATTATACCCTGGATAATATCCTTTTTTTACTATCTCTTCAAATGGCATAGGTTTATAGAAGTAATAGCCTTGGATATACTCCGTACCATTTTCCTTTAAAAATTCAAACTGACTCTCTTCCTCCACGCCTTCTGCCAGCGTTTCCAAACCTAAGTTTCTAGAAAGGTCAATAATAGTCTTCAGTATCATGTCCCTCTTTTCATCTGTCCCTATAGGGTCAATGAAACCCTTGTCAATTTTCAACTTATCTATCGGTAAATTCTTCAAATAGTTAAACGAAGAAAATGATGTCCCAAAGTCATCAATGGAAATATACACGCCCAAACCCTTTAATCTAGAAAGTAAGTGAAGAGTAAAGTTGAGGTCAAATATTAGACCCCTTTCAGTTATTTCTAACTCCAGGTGCTTAGGGTTGATGCCATATTCTTTAATAGCATTTTCTATTTTTGTAAATATATTTACATCCTTCAATTCTATAGGTGAAATGTTAATAGAAAATCTGAAGTTATCGTATCCCATTTCTTCAAATTTTCTTATTTTATCACATGTATTATTCAACAATAAACTAGTAATTTCTTTAATGGACCCGGTCTTTTCAGCAACACCTATAAAAAAATAAGGGCTGGTTATACCTTTTGTTGGGTGGTCCCACCTTGCCAAGGCTTCATAAGTCCTAATTGGGTTTCCTTTTTCTATCTCGATAATAGGTTGGAAGAAAGGAATGAATTCATGCCTCTTACAAGCTTCTAGAATCTCATTGTTTAACCTATGCATCTCATGGATTTCTTTTAAAATTTCTTCAGTAAAGACTACAATACTCTTATCCTCTTCCTCTGCCTGATAAACAGCAAGTTCAGAATTAGAAATAAGGTCTATTGCACTTTGCCCATGGTCAGGAAAAATTGAAATACCGGATACAGTCTTTATGCTTGTTTCATAGTTCTCAATATTCCTATACTCTTTAATCTTCTCATATAAGGCTTGAGTTGTTTCATATACTTCCTCATTAGTCTTAAAGTTTGTTATTGCTAAAAGGAAGGTTTCTGACGCATACCTGGAAATTACAGCAAAACGACCAAATTCATCTTTAAGTATGTCGGCTACAACCTTAACAACAGTATTTCCAAAATTATAGCCTTGTACATCCTTCATGCTCTTGATATCCCTGATCTTAATTGTAATGACAGCCAACTTTTTAGCCTTGCTATCTATAATCTTATTCACATGTTTAATAAAGGCATCCTTATTCAAAGTTCCTGTTAAAGAATCAAACTCCTTTATCTCCTCATGTCTCTTTTCAAGGGCATGGTTAATAGCAAGTGTCCTTGTAAGGTTTTGATTTAATTCTCTAATTTCTTCTTGCTTTTCTAATAAAGTTTCCCTTTGCACATCAAATGACTCATTGCTTTCCACCTTCTGTTCTGTAAGTTTAGTAATATCTTTGAATAGTAAAATAGAGCCCTCATATTGGAACCACTTGTCATAGTTTGAACTGTTAGATACAAACATGTATCTCTTTTCGCCATTTGAATCTATTCTAATATTTTCATTAAAGTCCATATATAAGGATTCTTTATTAATTAACTTTTCTAATAGTTTAGAAATGTCTTTTTTGCACCTTTTTACATCTTCCTCCGGAAAGTACTTATTAAAATTTTTGTTGTTATACTTTAAAATAAAATCCGAGTCTATAATCGCAATCGCTTGCTCTGTATTGTCGAATATACTAAACATAGCATCTGAGATGTTGGCTAAGGCCATGTCCTTGTTCATAAAAGAACTCAAAATATATGCAAAAATTGAAAAGTTAAGAGGGACTAAAAGCAAAGAATAATCACTAAAGAGTGGAGTATACATAAATACTATTAAGAAAGCTTGAACAGCATAACTTACCGTGAATTTTATTGCATACTTCTTTTCCCTGCTGGACTTGTTCTCCTTTATAATTGAACGAAGTAAATTAAATGTTAAGACAATATAATAGGCCGAATAGGCTATTATTACAAAAGAGTAAAAAGAAGATCCTGCTAAAATTTTTAAGTCATAACCTATCTTCCTATCCAGTAAAGGTGTTCTTGTGTTTGTCGAAAAATAAAAATGGATTATAAAAAACATCAAATACGGTAAAAATACAAGTTTACTATAAGTCTTATTATTTTTTTTCCTATTCTTATAAACCAAAAACAAATAATATATCATCGGGATAGTAGAAAAACTTAAAAACAACTGAATAGATGATAATATCCTAATAGTCATTTCGCTCGTCTCTATATCAAGGGTTAAAGAATAGCCCTGTATTATAAACCACAGGGATAAAAAGGAAGCAAATACTAAAATAACCTTATTTGTTTCATTTCTATTTGAACTATAAATATTAGAATGATATGAAGCTATTAATATTGCATAAGCTATATTTAATAATGAAATAATCTCCAAATCTTCCACCTCATCCTAATTATAGCAAATTTTACAGATTAAATAAAGGGATTTTTTAAGATAGTCCAAGGAACGACTTTGTTATTTACTCTTATCTTAGCTTATGGTTTATTATTTATCTTTGGGGTATGATTAATCTGAGGTGATTTTATGAATATAATAGAAGTGAAAAACCTAGCAAGAGAAAGAATAAAAGGTTATTGTAGGGTATGTCCAGAATGTAATGGGGTCGCTTGCAGAGGAGAAGTTCCCGGCATGGGAGGAACACTTACCGGTTCTTCCTTTATAGGAAATGTTGAGGACTTAAAAAAAGTTAAACTAAGGATGAAAACTATCCACTCTGCCAAAGAGCCTGACTTAAGCTTTGACTTTTTCGGCAAAAAACTTGCCATGCCAATAATAACAGCGCCTGTTACCGGTTCTGCCTTTAATATGGGTGGCTACTTATCTGAAGACCAGTACAACAAAGCCGTTGTAGAAGGTTCTTTAGAGGCAGGAACCCTTGCCATGACAGGAGATACCGGTGAAGCAGAACTTTTTGATAGGGGGCTAGATGCTATAAAGGCTGCATCTGGCAATGGGATACCTATAATTAAACCAAGAGAGACAGACAGGGTAATTGAACTTATAAAAAAAGCTGAGGCAGTTAACCCTCCAGCTGTAGGCATGGACATAGATGGTGCAGGACTTATTACCATGGCATTAAAGGGCGCACCTGTGTCGCCAAAGAATATACAGGAACTATATAAAATAGTTTCCTCCACAAAACTTCCATTTATACTTAAAGGAGTAATGACAGTTGAAGATACCATAGCTGCTATAGAGGCTGGCGTGTCAGCAATAGTCGTTTCTAATCACGGAGGTCGTGTCCTTGACCATGCGGAATCATCTTGCAATGCACTTAGGAAAATTGCACAAGTGGCAAAGGGGAGGATTACTATCCTTGTAGATGGAGGAATAAGGACTGGTGTAGATGTCTTTAAGATGCTTGCTTTGGGTGCAGATGGAGTTTTAATTGGTCGACCTGTAATAATAGGCGCCTTCGGAGGAGAAAAGGAAGGCGTAAAATTGGTTCTAGAAAAAATGAAAAATGAGCTATACCAAACAATGATACTTACAGGAGCAAAAGAACTTGGAGCTATTGATGATACCATGATAGTATAGCTCATATTAAAAGGACATGATCTAAACCGACCATGTCCTTTTTTGTTCATTATATTATTAAATTTAAAGGTTTTTTGTCAAGTATTGGGGGATAAAATTTTTTAAACTATGACGGAGATGGAGGGATTTGAACCCTCGCGCCCCTTTGAAA
This sequence comes from Tissierellia bacterium, assembly GCA_012520935.1. GTDB lineage: Bacteria > Bacillota > Clostridia > Tissierellales > Peptoniphilaceae > JAAYNG01. Next base: position 12,537 of record JAAYNG010000040.1, read on the forward strand.
GGACCTACTCCCTTAGCAGGGGAGCCTCTTCAGCCA
>JAAYNG010000041.1 GCA_012520935.1 Tissierellia bacterium
ATTTTCTTTGATATATGAATTCTCTCTTTATTATCTTGTTGGCAGCTTCGCTTGACTTTATTATCATAAGGGCTTCCCTTTGCACTTAATGATCTTTTAATTTCAAAGGTATCAAGTACTTCGTCAATTATGTCTTGAATAGCAAGAAAAACAAAGAACTAATGACAGTATTCCATAATTTTTGCCGAGAAAATAAAATAGAGGATAACAGAGAGAAAATATTTACTTACCTGAATGAATATGAAAATAAGTATAATAAAAATCAGATTAGTTTTTTTAGCTAAATTTAAATTTTTATTATTCTAGAATTTGACTTTCAAAACTTATTTGAAATAAATAAGGGAGACCTAACCAAAAAAAATATAATTTTAAGGTTAGTCTCTCTTTTTATTAAGCTAATCTTATAAGTTCTGCTATTAGATTTTTTGTATCTATTAAATTTTTGACTGAAATGAATTCTTCAGTGCTATGGACATTTGACATTCCACAAGAAATAGTTGTGGCTTCAATGCTTTCAGGGAAGAAATGAGTATCTGCACCACCCCTGCTGTTTTTTTCAAAATAATCAATTGACAAGTTTTCGCATGCTTTAGCAAACATTTCTTTAATAGGGGAATCTTCCTTTAAAGAAAAACCTGGATACTCTAAATATTCGTTAATTTTAACATCTCCAGAAAAATAATTTGCTGCTTCATTTATTGCTTTTAACATAGAGTCCACTTGCTTTTTTAATTTATCTTCACTTAACGACCTTGCCTCCAGTTTTATTTTACAAGATTCAGCTACTACATTTGTAGCAGAGCCACCTTCGATTGTCCCTATATTTGCAGTAGTTTCTTCGTCAATTTTTAATAAATTCATATTATCAATAGCTCTTGCAGCCATTTGTATGGCACTTATTCCTTTCTCCGGTGCATTACCTGCATGTGAGGCTTTTCCAATAAATTCAGCTTCAATTATATGATGATATGGACCTTTTATAGTAATGATACCTGCGTCTCCACCGGTATCAACAGTAAAGGCTTCTCTTGCCTTGACTTTATTAAAGTCAAAGAATTTTGCACCCAAAAGACCAACTTCTTCACAAATAGTAAATAAAACTTCTATATCTCCTCTTTCTTCATTACTATCAATAACTTCTTTTATTGCTTCAATAATGGTAGCAATACCAGACTTACAGTCAGCAGAAAGTATAGTTGTTCCATCAGACTTGATGATACCATCTTCAATAATTGGATTAATGCCATCACAAGGCTCTACTGTATCCATGTGGGCACAGAATAGAAGGGGCTTTTTATCAGAGTTACCTTTTAGTCTTCCAAATACATTTCCTGTATTTCCTCCAACTTTTTCTCCGGCGTTATCAATAAATATTTCAAAGCCCAGTTTTTCTAAATCATCTTTAATCAATAAAGAAAATTCTTTTTCATTTCTGCTTTTGCTGGAAACTTTAGCATATCTTACAAATCTTTCCACCACATCCATTAGTCTTCCTCCTTATAAATTGTAATTTTATTTCTACCATTTTCTTTAGATTCATACAAGGCTAAGTCAGCTGACTTATACAGTTTCTCAAAATTATCGATATCTTGACAAAGGAAACTTATACCAATACTGGAACTGATTTTAATTTCATTCGTACCATCACTTATAATTCTTTCCATAGATTGTCTAATATATTCTGCCTTATCTTCAACGAAATTATCCTTCTTGTCAAAGCTAAAGAATACAGTAAATTCATCTCCGCCAAGCCTAGAAACAATATCCATACTCCTACAAGACCTAAGTAAAATATCAGCTGTTTCTATTAATACTTCATCACCTTTGGGGTGTCCCATTGTATCATTTACTGATTTAAAATGGTCAATATCCATCAAAAGTAAAGCACCATGTTTAAACTTTCCTATTTTTAATCTATCATTTATTTCTCTTAAAGAACCTTCTCTATTATAAAGACCTGTCAATTTATCTCTTGAAGCTTTTTCTATTAATCTGTATCTAGTTACAAAAAAAATACCTGCGATTATACCTAAAATTATAGATACTAACATAAGAGTAATAACATATAATATAAGTGTAGAAGAATCTAGCCAACCATTTTTAGGTTTAGCATAAAACCTAAAGTTAGCATTTCTTATATTAAAATCAACATTAGTATAATCATCTAAATCTTTTGAATTTGTTAATAAAGTATAATATTTACCATTAGAATCTTTTCTTTGAAGAGAGAATAAAAAATTACTGTTTTCTAAAAAATTTGTAGATACATACTCAATGATATCAGGAAAGTTTACTGTAATAGAGATTATTCCCCAATAATATTCTTGACCTTGTTCATCCTTTAAATAGATTGCCAATCGACCGGAAATAGCTTCGCCTCCCTGTGCCAACTGATATGGATCGGAAAAAACAACATCTTTTGATTTGATTGCCAATAATGCTTCATCTTTACTTGCGTTTTTATCACAAGTTAAGTCCAAACCCAAAACATCTTCATTTTCTTCCAAAGGATAAACTTTTTCAACAACAGAATTTGGGGCTATTAGCATGTTTCTAATGTTTTTTTGCTCTAATATATAATCAGTAACCTTATCAACATCTTGAAAACTCCCTTTATTACCAATTATAAAAGCCTTGATTGCCCTAAGCCTTTCTTCAATTATTATAAATTCATTTTTAATTGCAACTGCTTGATTATTAAGTAAGGCTTTTGTTTCATTTTTTTTATCAGTAATTTCAGAATTAGTAATATTGTATAAAAGAAATGATGAAATAATAAAAGATATAATTGTAATGATTGTTGCATTTCTAATAGCTTTTTTATTCATTATCTCCTCCTTAATTTATTTTTATCATTATATCAATTTTTTAACATACTGTAAAGAATTTTAAAATAATGATTGACTTTTTAAAATAATGATAGTATAATTTTTTAAACCTTGAATGAAAGAGATTGTATTATAGTCTAAAGAGAGTCCTGTTTGGTGAGAAAGGATGACGATGAGTACATGAAAATGGCTCAGGAGGGGAGGGGTTGATATTTAGATTCCTACGGGTATGCCCGTTACAGCTCAGGTAATTCCTATGAGGCTTTTTTTAAGCAAAGAAGGGTGGTAACACGATAATTCGTCCTTTCATCATTTTATGATGGAAGTTTTTTTATTTTACGGAGGAAGTATGATTAGTTTAAAAAATATTACAGTAAAATTTGATAAAGGTGATGATGAAATTATTGCATGCGATAATATTTCTCTGGATGTGGAAAGTGGGGACATATATGGAATTGTTGGTTATAGCGGTGCAGGAAAGTCAACTTTGATTAGAACTATTAACCTACTTCAAAGACCGCAAAAAGGTAATGTAATTGTAAATGGTGAGGATTTCTTATCTTTACCTGAAAAAGAATTACTACTAAGAAGAAAAAAAATAGGTATGATTTTTCAACATTTTAATCTTTTGAAAAGTATTACAGTATTTGAAAATATTTTATTTCCTATAAAGAGAGAAGATATTCTTAAGGAAGAAAAAGTAAGAAAAGTAGAATCGTTATTGGATTTAGTTGGATTAAGTGAATATAGGGACTCTTATCCATCATCTTTATCAGGTGGTCAAAAACAAAGAGTAGCCATTGCGAGAGCTTTAAGTTCTGACCCAGAAATTTTACTATGTGATGAAGCAACATCCGCATTGGACCCAAAGACAACTTTAGAAATATTAGATTTACTAAAAAAATTAAACAGTGAACTTGGCCTTACCATAGTTTTGATAACACACCAAATGGAAGTTGTAAAGGAGATATGTAATAAAGTTGCCTTTATGGAGAAGGGAAAGATAATTGAAAAGGGTGATATTGTAGAAGTGTTTGGAAGGCCAAAATCTAAACTAGGCAAAGACTTTATAGATACAGTTAATCATATAGATAATATTCAAGATAAAATAAAAGATTACGAAGAGTTATTAAATATTGAAGATGGGGTAAAACTTGCGAAATTTACCTACTTTGGGTCGGCTGCAACTGAACCGATAGTAGCTTCACTTTATTCAAAATTTAATGTAATGACAAATATTTTATTTGGGAATATAGAATATATTAGAGGGATTCCAATTGGAAATTTAGTTGTTACTTTGACAGGTGACGATGAAGATTTAGGAAAAGCCTTTGAATATATTGAATCAACAGGCACAATTGTCGAGCTAATCAAAAGGGGGTGATATAATGAGCGGGTATTTTGAAAATGTAATTAACATGAAGAATGTATTTATAGAAGAGACTTTTAACACTTTATATATGGTAGTAATTACTGCAATAATATCTGGTGTTATTGGTTTATTGTTGGGGGTAATACTCGTATTAAAAGGAGATAGGGGCATATCTGAAAATAAGTTTATTTATTCTATTCTAGACAAGTTAATAAATTTCTTTAGAGCAATGCCTTTTATTATTCTCATAGCAATTATTTCTCCAATTACTAGAGCATTAATAGGGACTACGATTGGAGAAAATGCAGCGATTGTTCCCTTAGTATTTGGAACTGTCCCATTTTTCGCAAAACAGGTAGAAACAGCATTACATTCAGTAGAACCAGGTGTTATTGAAGCCGCTCAGGCAATGGGACTCAACAAAAGAGAGATTGTTATGGATGTCTATTTAAGAGAGGCACTACCATCACTTGTTAGAGTATCTTCAATAACATTGATAAGTTTGATAGGCTTATCTGCTATGGCCGGCGTAGTTGGTGCAGGTGGACTTGGTAAGGTTGCAATTTCTATGGGACATCAGAGGTTTAGAGGAGATGTAACTCTTGTAGCAACAGCTCTCATTATGGTTTTAGTATATGGAATACAATGGGTAGGAAATATAATAGTAAAAAAGGTTACACATTAAATTAATATTTTAGGAGGATTAATATGAAAAAATTATCAATATTATTAGCAGTTATATTATTGGCATTGAGCTTTACAGCTTGTGGTAAAACAGAAAGCACATTAAGGGCAGGAACAGCTGAAGACCCAATTCTTTGTGGTGTTGTAGGAAGTCAAAACGAAGTGTGGGATTTTATAATAGAAAAGCTAAAGAAAGAAGATATACATGTTAAGTTAGTTGTTTTTACAGACTATAATACGCCTAACGATGCATTACAAAATGGAGATATTGATATAAATGCTTTCCAACATAAGATTTTTTTAAAGGGTTATAATGATGCAAATAATACTGACATCGTATCAATAGGGGACACAATAGTTGCACCATTGGGAGTTTATTCAAAGAAAATTAAATCATTAGATGAGTTTCCTGAAGGAGGAACTATTGCAATTCCAAACGACCCAACAAATAATGGTAGGAGCTTAATCCTATTAGAAACTGCAGGGCTAATTAAGTTAAAAGAAGATGCACCGGAAATACCAACACAAGCAGATATTGCTGAAAATATTAAAAATATTGTTATTGAAGAATTAGATGCTTCTCAAACACCTAGGGCATTAGATGATGTTGATGCAGCAATAATAAACGATGATATGGCAATAGATGCCGGACTTCTTTCAACGCGAGATGCTATTTATATAGAAGAGATAACAGATAAATCAGGACCTTATTTGAATATTATAGCTGCAAAGGAAGAAAATAAAGATTCAGAAATATTAAAAAAGATAGTTGCTGCATATCAATCAGATGATACCGAAGCAAAAATTAATGAAATATATAAAGGTTCAAGAGTTCCAGCTTGGAAATAAATAGAAATATTATGTTTTATATTCCCTCCGACGGGTAGTATTGGTCGGGGGGAGTTTTTATGAAATGGCATAGAGAATTAAGTGTATTACTTTTTCTTTTTCTTATATACTTAGGTATCAAAAGCATGAAAACAGAGGGTGGTTTTTCAGTAGATAAGAAAGTTTCAGATTTTGTAGTTAAGAGGAGAACAAATATACAAACAAAAATTATGAAATTCTTTACTTTTTTTGCGAGCTTGGAATTTGTTACCTTGTTTACATTATTTTTAGTAGTATTTTTCCTAATGAAAAAAATTTATTTATACCTTTCACTAATTGTTATTGCCTCTTTAGGTTCATCTGCTCTCAATACTATTCTTAAAAAAATATTTGGAAGGGAAAGACCACTTGAGATACCATTAATTAAAGAAAAATTCTATAGCTTTCCAAGTGGACATTCTATGGTGGCTATGTCTTATTATCTGATGCTAGCCTTTATTTTTAAAAGTGAGTATGGATTTTATTACCTACTACCAATATATGGCTTTGCTTTTTCCCTTATATTGCTAATAGGTTATTCAAGAATATATTTAGGAGTTCATTGGTTTTCGGATATTATTGGTGGGTATATTGGTGGATACTCAGTCTATTATTTTGGCAAGTTATTGGTTCTTAGCTTGTTCTAATCCTCTTTTAATTCAAGCCAATCGTCATAAAGAACCTCTAACTTATTATTGCAATCTTGCCTTTCTTCATTTAGAGCCTTAACCACATTTATGTTTTCATAAATTTCTGGTTTACACAATTCTTCGTCAATACTTTTTATCCGTTCTTCTATAGAAAGAATATCTTTTTCTAACTCCTTAACTTTTTTATCAATTTTTCTCTTTTCTTCTCTTAATTCTCGTTCTTTTCGTTTATCATTTTGTATTTCTGTTTTTGTTTTTACTTCTATTTCTTCATATTCTTCTTGAGCCAAAAGGGCTTCTTTTTTTTCAATATAATATTCGTAGTTGCCAAAGTATTCTTGAATGCCAGACTTCGACATGTCAAATATTTTATCCACAACTGAATTTAAAAAATACCTATCATGGGATATGACAAACAGTGTTCCAGTATATTCTTTTAATGCATCTTCAAGTACTTCCTTTGAGTCTATGTCTAAATGATTAGTAGGCTCGTCCATGAACAATGTATTTGCATCAGATAACATTAACTTCAAAAGTGATATCCTTGCCTTTTCACCACCACTTAATTCTTTAATTTCTTTAAAGCAATCATCCCCATAAAACATGAAACTCCCAAGGTATGACCTAATTTCAGACACTTTAAGTTTAGGAAAATCATCTATTATTTCATCAAATATTGTTTTATATGGATTAAGTGAAGTCATTTCTTGTTCGTAAAAACCTATATTTACATGGATACCCTTTGTTATAGTTCCAGAAGTTTTTTCTCTTTTACCCAACATTATATTAAATAGAGTCGTTTTACCAACTCCATTAGGTCCGATAAGTCCAATCTTGTCCCCTCGATAAATAGAAAAATTCACATCTTCAAAAAGTTTATTATCACCAAAGGACTTTGAAAGATTAGAGACTTCAAAAACATTTCTACCTGATTTTACTTTTGGTGAAAAATTAATTGAAGCCTTTTTCTGATTTTCAGGTTTATCTATTATATCCATCTTATCTAACATTTTTTGTCTACTCTTGGCTAGTCTATTATATCTTTCACCACCATATTTGATAAATCTTTTTATAATTTCTTTTTGTCTTTTTATTTCTTCTTGTTGGTTTTCATAATGTTCAAGTTGAATTTTTAAATCTTTCTTTCTTTTATTCTGGAAGACAGTATAGTTTCCGTTGTAAACATATAGTTTTTTATTTTCCATCAAAAAAACCTTATCTATTATCTTATCCAAAAAATACCTATCATGGGAAATTATAATAATAGTACCCCTATAGTCAGATAAATATTTTTCCAGCCATTCAGTTGCTTGAATATCTAAATGGTTAGTAGGCTCATCCATTAATAATAGTTCAGGTCTTTTTAAAAGGAGTTTAGCTAGCTCGACTCTTGTTTTTTCTCCACCAGACAGGTAAGAAATTTTCTTTTCAAAATCTTCTTCTGTAAAGCCAAGACCTTTAAGAGTACCCTTTATCTCTGATATGTAAGAATAGCCCCTGTTTTGTGCAAAATCTTCTGATAAATGGGCATATTCATCCATTAAATTAGTTAATTCTTCTGTATATCCTTTCTCTCCTTCTTTTGCAATTTTTAACTCAAGTTCTCTAATGTTTTTCTCTTGTTCAACTAAATAATTAAAAACTTCATGGCATTCTTTAAAAACTGTCTTATTAGAGTTAATAGATACATGTTGTTTTAAATAACCTATATTTAGGTCTTTCCTAAAATGAATTGACCCATTATCTGCTTGAAGTTCTCCAGCTAAAATATTAAATAAGGTGGTTTTGCCTGTACCATTCAAGCCAACCAAGCCTATTCTATCTCCTTCAGACACAGAAAAGCTAACTGATTCAAAAATATTTTTTACTGTATAGGATTTTGATAATTCACTTGCGTTGATAATTAACATTTTTTCCTCCACTCAACTAATTATAAATGGATTATAGCATATACAATTGTATAAATAAAATTAATATTTTTAAATTCCTTATTTTTAAAAGTTGAATGCATAATTCATATATGATATACTAGGCCTAAGGAGGCGAGGTTATGGTAAAGGATAAATCATGTGATGAAGTACTTTATGATTTTCAACATCAAGTAGAAAATTCTCTTCTAAGACATAAGTCTATTCTAGACATTATGACTAAAATGGAAGAATATAATTCTAGAATGAATAGAGCTATTGCTAAATCATGTACTATGTGTGGCTGTATAGAAATAAATGCTAAGAAACAACAATATGATGGAGAAACATTTGAAGAGTCACTTAAAACTATTTCGTCCCATGTAAAAGGTGAACTATGTCCAGTTTGTAAAGAAAACTTAGAGCGAGAGATTGGCTCTTATCTATTTTACCTAATGGCAATGTGCAATAGTTTTGGAATTGAAATTTCGGATGTATTAGACAGAGAGTATTTAAACACAAAGACACTAGGCTTTTTTTCTATGAAATAGGGAGGACTGAATGACAGCTAAATATGGTTTTACAATTGAAAAAGAAGAAAGAATAGATGAGATAAAGTCTGATGCAACACTTTATAAACATTCAACAGGTGCTAGGCTTATCCATTTAAAGAATGAAGATAATAATAAGGTTTTTACTATAGGATTTAGAACACCGCCACCAAATGATAAGGGAATACCTCATATAGTTGAGCATTGTGTTCTCTCTGGTTCTAGAAAGTATAAGACAAAAGAACCTTTCATGGACTTATCGAAGGGATCAATGCAAACTTTTCTCAATGCAATGACTTTTCCAGATATGACTATATATCCGGTAGCAAGCAGAAATGACAAGGATTTTAAAAACTTGACAGATGTTTATTTGGATGCTGTTTTTTTTCCAGCAATTTATGAAAACGAAAAAATATTTATGCAGGAAGCTTGGCATAGAGAAATTTTTAATGAGGAAGACCCAATAAAGTATGTCGGGGTAGTTTATAATGAGATGAGGGGAGCTTATTCAACGCCTGAAGCTCTTCTTTATTTGGGTACACAAAGAGCTCAATTCCCGGATACTATTTATGTAAATGATTATGCAGGCGACCCATATGCTATACCTGATTTAACATATGAGGAGTTTCAAAATTTCCATAAGAGATATTATCATCCTTCAAATTCATATATGTTTTTATATGGTGATATGGATATAGATAAATATTTAGAGCATATTGATAAGGATTATTTATCCCATTTTAAATATCAAGACCCAAAATCAAAAATTAAACCACAAAATCCTTTTACAGAAAGAAGGTATATGGAACAGTTTTACAATATCACGGAAGATGATAGTACAGAAAATAAAGACTACTTTATTTTGAACTATACATTTGGTGAGGTTGGCAACTTAGAAGACTATTATACGATTGCCTTATTAAGTGAAATCTTAATTGATTCAGATGCAGCAATAATAAAAAATGCCATTTTAGAAAATGAACTAGCTGAAGATGTTATGGTTTTTGATTTTCAATACGCACAAAACAAGTTTTCAATAATAGCAAAGAATGCAAAGCATGAGAATAAAGATAAGTTTATCAAATTAATTGAAGACACCTTAAAAGACACTGTAAAGAATGGTATTGATAAAAAACTTTTAGAAGCTTCAATCAATAAGCTAGAGTTCGATTTAAGCGAGGGAGGCAGCTTTCCTACTAAGGGAATCATTTACTATCAAAAGATGATGGATTTTTGGCTACATGACCATGAACCTTTTAGCCCTCTAAAATATAAAGATACTATAAAATTGTTGAGAGACAAGCTTCATACTGACTACTATGAAAAATATATTGAAAAGAACTTTATAAACAATAATTTTCAATCATTTTTAAATTTAAGACCAAAGAAAAACTTTAGTCTAAAAAGAGATAAG
>JAAYNG010000042.1 GCA_012520935.1 Tissierellia bacterium
ATATATTTAAGCAGATCTTCTTAAAAAAGTGTAACATATGTATTGACATTCTAGAGATCTTCTTAAAAAAGTGTAACATATGTATTGACATTCTAGAAATAAGTAGGGCTTCTTATCCGATTCATCTTTACCTCCTGATTTTGGGCACAAAAAAAGACGATACGTTTATCGCCTTTCTCTTTCATTTACCAAATTAAATTTCAAAAACTAAAATCGAATCCTAAACTGCTGAGTCTTTCTTTATTTTTGATTTTTTCTTTTTAGAATCACTTAATTTCTCGCTAATTAAGGTCCATTTATTCTTTGGGATTATCAGCATAGTTAATCCTATAATCAATAATATCCAAAATAAAATTGCTAAAAACTCTAAGTTGTATTCTTGTATGAAGTACTTGTAGCTACGACCAGTAAATTCAGGATTCCATTGATAAATCTTTTCTCCATTTTTATAGGTTATAAAAGGAATCATTACCTCAATAGCTCTGGATAAAATATATATCGTAGCATTTCCTAATAAACCTATAAAAGCAATGCTGAATGCAACTGTTTTACATAACTTATATTTTGCCTCATCATTTACAGTTCTCACTACTGGTAGGTCATAATCACTTTTATAATCCTCATTCAATAGATAATCCGTTGTTACACCAAACAACTTGCTTAGTTGAACAATATTATTTGCATCTGGTTGTGCTGAACCTACTTCCCAGCGAGAAATAGCTTGTCTAGATACATTTAATCTTCCCGCTAATTCTTCTTGCGACCATCCTTTTAGTTTTCTAAGATTTACTATTTTTTCTTGTAACTTCATAAAAGCACCTCCTTTCAATTCTAATATTATTGTCGCATAAAGACATAATAAATCCCACCACATCAGCTTTACATATCCGCAACATAAGTTTACATTTGAATATTAAGCACATATCAATTATATGATTGAACATTTTCGTTTTTAACTATTTTCATACAACAGTTGTATTTGCCTTTAACTTATCTGTTCTGCAAACTAGGCTTTATTTATTCTCTTTAAAAAGTGAAATTGAATTTATAATAATAGATAAAATGACGCACACCCATAGAACTTTACTCATTGTCGGCATAATATCCATTAGCCCCGACCAATCTTCATTTGTTATACGCCTTGCACCATCCGCATAAGCCGATGTTACTGTCAAAGCTGTAAGGGATAGACTTATAAATCTAAACCATTTTGAATCTTTGTTCTGAAATGACCATATTAAATTTAATCCTGCAAAAACTATTGCTATACTAGCAAGTAGAAACCACATATTTTCACCTCACTGAATTCAAATTTATCCGTCTATATTAGTTAATATTTTACTATTTTTAAGGCATTCCGTTTGCCTTACCCTTTTTATATCAAAAATTTATTCCCTTACTACAGGCATCTCTAATGGTGAATTTCCAAACAATCCATTATATCCAAAGTAATGGCTTAACTTCATGTCCCCTTTGCTTACCTCAACACCATAAGCAGGCATACCTTCAGGAACCATTATGTCCACAAGGATAGACTCCCCCTTATTTAAAGTTACTTCCTCTAAAATCTGGTCAGGGACCATTTCATAAGTGTTTTCATCAAAGGTCACTGTATAGAATTTCAAGTTCAGGTCATCAGTTGTTGAACTTAAAAGGAATTTTTCAGTCCATTCTTCCCCCTCAAGTCCAAGATATGTCAACTTGGGGTCAGCCTTTTTTATTTCTTCTTCGCTTGGCTCATAACTGATTGCAAGAGGTTGCTTTTCATTGGCAGAATAGACACCTGTTTCATAGATATATTCCTTTATCGCCACGCCCTTCATAGGTGTAAAGGAATCATGGTAGATAAGGAAGCTGTCCACAAAGATTACAAGGTCCTTGGTCTCTCCTCTTATTATGAAGGGAACGGTGTTAAAGCCTTTTTGCATAGTGTAGCTTTCGTACACGTAGTTTTGATAGTCCTCATAGGTGTGGAGCTCAACAGCATCCGAATAGAAGTCCTCATCTCCAAGCTGTTTGGTATAGTCTGCAGCTGCAAAGGCCTTGATACTATCTTCTATGTGCTGTTCAGTCAAACCGCTCTTTGCCAATGCCTCATCAAAAGTATAAGACTCACCTGTTTCCATATTAATATTATAGGTCCTATAAAAGTTATAGAAGTTAAAGGGCTCTAAGTACCTGATGGCAAGAGATAAAATCTCATCTTGAATATCGTAAAAATAGTCTACAAAGTTTTCATCATAGCCGGAAATATTTTCCTCATATGGAGCCTTCAAATCATCAAATAATATCTTGATTTCTTTATTGATTTCAGCTATAGTTTTTGATTCTGAATTTGTGATAATCTCCGGAAAAATCATTTGGTCGGTAGAAAAGTCCGCATCCTTTACCCCTTCAACTACATTTTTCTTCTCTTCAACTACAACTTCTTCTTTTTCTTTCTCATCCTTATCTGTATTATCAGCAACTTCTTCCTGACTTGCAACTTCAGATTCTGTACTATTTTCCGGCTTTACACTACAGGATGTAAAAACGAGGATTAATGACAAAAAAATAATAAAATTTTTCATGGTAGACCTCCTTAAAACATTTATTTATTGTTTTGTAAATGAACGGGCTGATAATATCCGCCCCTACAGATATACGATTATAGCCTTTTAAATGAAGGGCGGTTATTAACCGCCCTTAGAAAAAACTAATCCTTTAGCTTAAATTCCTTCTTTATAGCACTTACCGGACATTCCTTTACACAGTCGTCGCACCTGATACACTCTGTGGAGTTGGGAGTTTCCACAGGATTTATCCCCATCTTGCATGCCCTCTCGCACTTTCCACAGGATATACAGGAGTCGTCAATCCTAAACCTGTAGAAGCTTACAGGGTTAAAGAGTCCAAGTAAGGCACCCAGCGGGCAGATTAACCTACAGAAAAACCTGAATATAAAAATTGATAGGACTGATATGGCAACAAAGATTCCGACTTTTAAGAAGAATAGACTTCCTATTGCCCCCCTTAGGGCAGGGTTGACTGTCAACAAGGGAAAGGCTCCCAAGAGTGTCCCTGAAGGGCAGATATACTTGCAAAATACAGGGTCCCCCATGCCAAACTTGTCTGTAACAAATATTGGGATTAGAAAGACCATAATGATAAGTATCGAATACCTTACTATGTTATTAAACCTATTTTTAATCCTTATTTTCTTGGAAGGGATTTTTGCCAAGAGGTCTTGGAAGAAACCGAATGGACACAGGTAGCCACAAAAAAACCTCCCCAGAAGTATGCCAAATAAACCTATTAAACCCAAAACATAGAAGGATAGGTTAAAGTTTTTATGGTTCGAAATCGCCTGCAAAGACCCAATGGGGCAGGACCCGACAGCTCCCGGGCAGGCATAGCAATTCAAAACAGGGACACAGAGATTCTTAAGCTTCCCTTGATATATTTTTCCAGTTAAAAAGCCTTTAAGGTTCCCGTTAAAAACGAGAACCCCTAGGGCTTGTATTAAATGTCTTCTATTAATTTTTTTCTTATCCAAGACCGATACACTCCATGCATATATTTATTGCTTTCATTAATATTATAGGGACTTCTTCCCTATAGACACCAAGTAATATGCCAGCAAGAGATAAAATTAATATTCCTAATCTTTTCATTGCAGTAAACTGTCAATAGCCGCCTTGAAGTCATCTAGGCTCCTTGCACCTATGATTAACTCACCAACAACATCACCATTTGAGTCTACAAAGAATGTGGTCGGAAGAGCTGAAACATATTTTATTATTGCTGAATCGATTTCCGGAGAAACTTTTATATTAGCATAGTTAGCATTTAATTCTGCCAATATTTCCTTAGCTGTATCTAAGGTGCCTTCTTGTTCTTTGGAACTGTCTACATTTAAGTCTGTTACAATACCGAGAACCTTAACATCACCGCCATAAGCCCCTTCGATTTGAGCTATCTCCGGAATTTCCTGCTTGCAAGGTCCGCACCATGTTGCCCAAACATTGACCATTGTAAGCTTTTGTCCCTTGAAGAAAGAAGCATCCACTTCATTCCCGTCCAAGTCTTGGGAAGTGAATTGCATGTTCTTAATGCTTTGGATACCGTCAGCAGCAGCTACCGGCAGTCCGGCTACAACAGTAGGCTTCATGTTATCTTTGACATCTGCCATTATCTCTTCATAGGCAGCCTTAGCCTCTTCACTTAAGTCTTCCGTGTTAGGTTCAGATGTTGAAAGGTATTGGATATACTTTTCTCCCCTTCCAATTTCTTCATTATTAGCAAATTTAGTTAATTCAGCCAGAGCTTCCGGACTTTCAGGCTCCTTGCCAACCCTCACAAGTGTAAAGGCATATAAGGGCTTGGTCTTTTCCCAGACCTCAGTTGCCACAGCATCGAATTTTTCCTGGTCACCCATCTCTTCGTCCAGCATTATCTCTTGGAACCTCATCAGGACTTCGTTGGGAACAAACTCATAGATAAGTTCTGCATATAGGGGGTTTTCCTCGTCCACAGGGTCCCCGTTGTCATAAGCCGAGATATTTTGCGGGTACTTTTTAAAGGACTCCGGCTCCTTAAACTTTATTCCGAATTCTGTAAACAGTTGATAACCCTTTTGTTTTTCCTCTTCAGTGATTGTTAATTCTTCTTGTTTTCCGGTTGTCCCTCCGTTGCCGCCACATGCAGCAAAAGAGAACACCAATACAGCCGCAAAAAGTATTAATGCGACCTTCTTAAATTTACTCACGCTACCAATCCTTTCAAATTATTTTTTTTCATATGGCTTGATTTCATCAGAGTCAACCTCTTTCAGTAGAGGCTTTGAAATGTCTGTCGGGAATATATAAACAATATAGTATTCCTTGCCATATAGGTTTACCTTTGTGCCGACAAGAAGGTCAGTGAATTTTTCTATAAAAGTTAGTAAAATCTTTGTGTCCAATACCGTTATATAGTCTACTTGCATGATATGCAAAGTATCCAGGATATTTTTCCCCTTGTTTATCCTAAGCTCTGAATAACTATGGGCAACTTCCAACATCTTTTGATATTTTGACTGATCAATCCTCAAATCAACCTCAATACCGGTATCAAAGAACATGCCAAGAACTGTGATATCATCAAGCTCTTTGCCTTCGTAGCCCAACCATTCGCCAAGTATCCTAGAGATAGCAGAACAGTATTTTGCCCTATTGTAAATAGTAGGCGGAAGTTCGTCGAAAAGACTTATTATATCTGATTTTACATTTAAATCATCTATTACTTCAGCAACAGGGTCAGCAACTGATGCAGCGTTGATTTCATCAAACTCCAGCCTCTTAACACCATGCGCCTTGAGCCTCATCATTGTGAGATCATCAACAGGGGCACCCTTCCTAATTACAAGGACGCCTTTTTCGTTATAGATATCCTTTGTTATAAACTCCATACCTATCCCCCTTCGTCTAAGACAATGATAACATATTTTTACAGCTTTGTTAAGAGAAATTTATAATTTTATATCAACTTGTAATATAAATTTACAAAAATATTTATTATTTTAAATTATAATCAAAGTATACAGGTGAATTCAAGCTTGAATGGACAAGCTTTTAACCTTAATTAATAAACTACTTCAATTCTAAAATGCTGAAGTGTGCACCTTCAATTAACATCTTCTTCCCTTCCCTTGTTAACCTTTTAAGGGCGGCCTCCCTTTTCATTGCTTCAGACTTACTTGAAAAAGACTCATAATACTTCAAGAGGACGGGCGACCGTCCTCTAGTTCTTTTTGCCCCCCTGCCTTCATTATGGGCACTTAGCCTCTGCCAAAGATTATTAGTGTAGCCGATGTAGTAGGTCTGGTCAGACAATTCTAAAATATAAGTAAAGTACCTACTCATATTCTACAATATAAAATGCCCTGTCGATAACACTTGGCGAATAGCCCTTGCCGGCAAGTTTGCGATAAGCCTTCCCCTTTTCCTTGTAGCTTGGACTTTCCGGCAGGGACTTCCTAAGAATTTCCACAGCATTCTCTATTTCCAAGCTTGAATTAGCAAGTATAACCCTGTTGATAACCTCCTCGTCAATCCCCTTATGCCTAAGCTCATACCTTATCCTGTCCTTGCCCAGCTTGTTTATCTTCATCTTGTCGTTCATATAGGCTCTGGCATACTCTTCGTCATTTATATAGTCGTACCTTTCTAAAACTTTAATTACATTTTCTTGAACGATTTCATCATAGCCCTTGTTCCTCAAGTAGTCCTCGATTTCTTTTTGGGACCTGAGCCTTCTGGAAACAAACTTAAAGGCAAGGTCCTTTGCCTTCTGGGTCATGTCATAGTAGATGATTTCGGTAAGCTCTTCATCGGTAAGTTCAGTGCCTTCCGACAAGCCATACTCTACCAGCGTATCAAGAGTCAAAATGATAGACACATCTTCATCTGTCCTTATGGTCGCCTTATTCAGTTCACTAATAACAAGTTCAATAATCTTCATAGTATCACCAAGTTTATACTAACATATTGAGGCTTAATTTTCAATTGAATTTAATTTTTGTAATAGGGGGAGTCATGTGAAAAAATGTTTTAAAGGAATGAAATTTGCTTTAATTCTAAAAGGAATTTTATGTAAGGAGATTTTTATGGCTATGAAAAGAATTTTAATTATAGATGATGACAAGGACTTGGTCTCTATGCTTTCCATGTACTTAAAGACTAAGGATTTCGATGTCCGGTCTGCTTACTCTTATTCGGACATACCGGAAGAGCTTGGAGGGGTTGACCTAATCATCTTGGACATAAACCTGCCCACAAGGGACGGCTTTGATATTTGCAAAAGGATTAGGGATAAATGGGATATGCCGATTTTATTCCTGTCTGTAAGGGTCAATGAGGAGGACAAGATAAGGGGGCTTATGCTTGGCGGGGACGATTACATTACAAAGCCCTTTTCCTTAGAGGGACTTTATGCAAGGGTTTACACCAACTTAAACAGAAAGGAGAGGGGGAAAGGCAAGGGGCTTGTCTTGGAAAAGGGACTGTGTTCCTTTGGGGGATAGACGGGCTTGGCGACCCGCAGGTCGTGTCGGAACACATAAGGAATATTCGAAAGAAGCTGTCTGCACTTTCCGTGGGTATTCACTGTGTCTATCAAGACTTGTCCCTAGACGAAGAAAAAAATAGTCCTGAAAATATTTATGGCAAATTGTCTAACTTATATTGACAAATGAAATGCTACATTTGTAATTTTAATTTAGTAAAGAGGAAGAAGTCAACTTTTCAATTGATAATATTGAGATTTTCACCTTTTTCGGTTACAATATAAGTAACCAAAAGATTAATCACATCTGCCATAAGCGCATCTCCTTTAACTGCAGGAGTTCTGACAGCAGTTTTATTTTAGCAGATTAATAATACTTTTAAAAGGATAATTAGATTAATGGCAAAATATTGTAGATGAATTTAAATCTTTCTTTGTTATAATAAACAAAAGTCTTTAAAGCTATTGACATATTTTCAAAACTAAGGTGATTAAGAAACTTTACTGTTGAAAAAAAGGAGCTTTTATGGAAAGGTTCAAGTCTTTAAATAAGTTTCAAAAGTTCATATTGATTTTTCAACTGGCTATGGTCTTGGTCTTTTTCTTCCTTTTCATTAAGGTAACTTCAAGGGTTGGCTATGAATACCTTGACACTGTCCTAGTCCCTGTTGAGGAAGATGGAAGGACTGTATACTCAGGGAAGATAGATGGCAGTGAAGGAAAATTTATCGTGACCGATGATAAGACTGTGACCTTTAAATATGGAGGGAAGACCTATGGTCCATACACTGCCAAAGAAGACCGGTCAGCAATACCCGACGACTTTTGGGCAATAGGAGAAAAAACCGGTCTTGAACTTTATAAGGGGTATGAACTTATCTTTCGTGGGGTACGAGTTAAAGATGGAGATAAAATCAGCCTATATAAAGAGGATGGCAGCCCAAATGATTTTAGCATTCAAGACCTGTTAGATGGCAGGCATTTAGTTGACAAGGATGGGAATTTAATAGATGATATGGAGCCTTCTCCTTCTGATATACTTAATTTAATGTATAAGCCAAGACTTACAAGCAAAGGGAATTGGCAGGGCTGGGTATTTGGCTTATTTTTCTCTATCATAAATATAGTTTCAATCCTTTTTGCAGATGAACTATTCCGTTTAAACTTGAGCTTTCAAATCCGAGATGTGGAAAGTGTCGACCCGTCTGATTGGGAGATAGCAAGCAGGTATATTCTGTGGGTGTTTCTTACACTTATAACTCTTGCTTATTTTATTGTGGGACTTGGAATTTAAAAGGGAGGTTTCTTATTATGAAAAAGTATGACTATAAGTTTGTGGAGGTTAATAACCCGGGGGGGTTAAGGTAAGAAGAGGGGATACCTTCGAAGAATGTAAGAAGGTAATTCTCAAGGAGGCAGAGGAAGGCCGGAGGCTTAAGCAGGTCCCTGTGCCATTTAATGAAAAGAAGACCCTTGCCATTGTGGAAAAGAAGACAGGGAAGGTCATCGGCGCAATTGGAATAGAAAAGTATAAGCCACTTAGCTACAGGAAGATTGGG
>JAAYNG010000043.1 GCA_012520935.1 Tissierellia bacterium
AGGGGGAATATAAAAAAATAAATGAAGATATTATTTGATTATGCTAAAAAATATAAAAAAGAAATTTTTCTGCAATTAATTTTTGCCAGCATATGGGTCTTTTCTCAACTTGTAATTCCAGGTTTTATGGCACAGATAATTGACAGGGGTATCATGGTGGGGGACATGAATTTTGTATTGACCCGTGGTGGCTTTATGGTTATAGCTTCTCTTATTAATGTCCTAAGTCTCTTGGTATCACTATATTTCTTAACCCATGTTACTGCAGGTATATCCAGAGACATGAGGGGGGACTTGTTTGAAAAGGCAATTGGCTGGTCCAAGGAGACCAGGCAAAATTTTTCCACATCTACCTTGATAACAAGAAACATAAACGATGTTAAACAGGTTTCTAACTTTATAGATATGTCTTTAAGAAAGCTATTTACCCTCACACTTACAATAGTGGGGTCAGTTTTCCTTGCCTTTAGCCTAGATGCAACCATGGCAGCCTTTATGTTTTTAATAATTCCATTTGTCTTGATAATCACATCCTTGCTTACTTCAAGGGCTGTGCCACAATACTCTAAAATTAGAAGTGCAACAGACAGTATCAATAGGTTGTTTAGGCAAAATATGACAGGGATAAGGGTTGTAAAGGCCTTTGGCAAGTCTGAATATGAAAAAAGAAAGTTTGGCGAGGCAGTGGAGGAAGCCTATGATGCCAATGTTAAGGCAGAGGGGGCCATGATGCTACTTGCACCCTTGGTCATGCTTTTTGTTAACATCCTAGTCCTATTCATTTTATGGTTTGGAGGAGTAAGGGTGGAGAGTGGGCTTGTTCAAGTTGGTGTCCTTGTGGCTATTATAGAGTATGTGACCATGGCCTTAAATAATGTTCAATCCTTCGCAACTATAATTACAATTGTTCCAAGGGCTAAAGTTTCTTTGGAGAGGATTGAAGAAGTCCTTAATACCAAGGAAGTCATTGGGATTGAAGAGGGCGAGAGTAAAGACTTAGGTACTTCTAAAGCCATTGAAGTTCGGGGCTTGACCTTTAACTACCCAGGTGCCTTATATCCTGCCATAGAAAATGCAAGTTTTACCCTAAATAAGGGAGAGACTAAGGCTATAATTGGTGCAACCGGCAGTGGCAAGTCTACTCTGTTGAGGCTATTAATGAGGGACTATGAGGCAACAAGTGGTGAAGTTATAGTCGCTGGCAAGGATATCAAAGACTTAAAAGAAGGGGACTTCAATAATATATTTACTATAATTCCACAAAGAACCTTCTTGTTCAGTGGGACCATTCGTGAGAATATTCAAATGGGTAAGGAAGATGCCAGCGATGAAGAAGTTTGGAAGGTTCTGGACCTCTGTGACATGGGGGAATTCTTCAGGTCGTCAGAGGATGGCCTTGACACCCATATTGCTCAAAATGCTGTAAACCTTTCAGGAGGCCAAAAACAGAGGATTTCCCTAGCAAGGGGGATTATAAGGGAAAGCGACTACTATGTATTTGACGACTGCTTTTCAGCCTTGGACTTTGCCACAGACAAGAGGATTCGCGAAGGAATGAGGGAATACCTAAAGGGCAAGGGAGTGCTGATAGTTGCCCAAAGGATTGCTACAGTTGAAAATGCTGATGAGATTTTGGTAATGGATGATGGAGAGATAGTTGATAAGGGGACACATGACTTCTTGATTGATAATTCTAAGATCTATCAAGAAATTTTCTCATCTCAGATAAGGGAGGAATAGTTTATGTCAAATTTAGATAATAAGAAAAATGATGGCCTCCCCAACATTGAAAGGGGTGTAGGGGGTGCTGGCAGGGTTCAAGGACTCTTGGGAGAGGAAAAGGCTAGCAATACAAAGGGAACCTTGTTCCGTCTTTTAAAGACCGTAAGACCCTTTAAATTAGCCTTTTTATCCGCCATTATACTCACATTAATTGGGACTATATCCCAGGTAATTGCCCCATATTTAGTGGGAAATATTATAACTACCATAACGGGGACAGTTTTAAGAGGTCAAAGTATCCAATGGCATGAGATTTTCAAAATAATGACAGTCCTTGTTGTCCTTTATATAGTAAGATTTATAGCCATATACTGGTCAAATCTTAGCATGGTTAAAATTACCCAAAAAATTGTAGCTTCCTTAAGAAATCAAATTGCTGAAAAGTTAAATAACTTACCTTTGAACTTCTTTGATACCAGTTCACAGGGGGATATAACAAGCCTTTTGACCAACGACCTTGACAACATATTAAATACATTGCAAACTGGCTTGACCTCATCAATTTCAGCACTGGTTATGATGACAGGTGTCTTTATTATGATGCTTTTTATAAATCCAATTTTGACCATAGTGTCTGTAATAGTGCTACCAGTCAGTTCCAGAGTGGTAAAGGCTATAATTAAGAAGTCAAAGCCAATCTTCCAAAGGAATGCAGCCACCACAGGAAGGTTGAATGGGCAGGTTGAAGAGGCGTTGCAGGGCGAGGAAATAGTTAGATATTATGCAATTAAAAAGGACCTGGAAGAAGAAATTAAAGAATTAAATGAAAGTCTTTTTGACACCGAGTGGAGGTCGCAACTATCCTCATTTATGGCAAGGCCTGCAGGTGACTTGATGTTAAACATTGACTATGTAATCATCTGCATCTTGGGCGGTTATTATGTAATGAATGGAACTATAACAATAGGTAACTTCCAAGCCTTTATAAGCTATACAAAGATGTTCACATCACCTTTCCAACAGGTCTTAGGTATAATGAATACCATAATGGGGGCACTTGCTTCTGCGGAGAGGATATACGAATTCTTAGATGAAGAAGAGGGCGAAAAGTTAGGGGAAAACTCCTTTGACATTTCTGGAGTTCAAGGTGGAATAAGTTTTGATAAGGTGGACTTTTCATATGTACCAGAAAAGTCATTATTTACGAATTATTCACTGGATATAGACGCTGGTGAACAGATTGCAATAGTTGGTACGACCGGTGCGGGAAAGACAACCTTTGTAAACCTCCTTATGAGGTTTTACGAAATTCAAAACGGGACAATTTCCTTAGATGGCAAGGATATTTCCAGCTATGATGTGGATGAGTACAGGAAGGGCTATGCCATGGTCTTGCAGGACACCTGGCTATTTGAAGGGACCATAAGGGAGAACATTGCCTATGGGGCACAGTTGAGTAACGATGGATGTCTTATGGATATTCCTATGGAGGACATTAAGGAGGCTGCAAGGATGGCTTCGGCAGACGGTTTTATTAAGAGGCTACCGAAGGGCTATGATACTGTATTAACCGAAGGGGCAACAAATATTTCTCAGGGGCAAAGGCAGCTTTTAACCATAGCCAGGGCTATAATCAAACATGCACCAATAATAATCTTGGACGAGGCGACATCCTCGGTCGACACCCATACAGAGCTGCTAATTCAAAGGGGGATGAAGGCCTTAACCTTTAACAGGACAAGCTTTATCATAGCCCATAGGCTATCGACAATCAGGGATGCAGACAGGATTTTAGTCATGGAAAAGGGTTCAATAATTGAAAGTGGAAGCCATGAGGAGTTAATTAAAAAAGATGGGGCCTATAAGAAATTGTACCAGGCAGGTCAAATGGCGTAAAATGAAATAAATAATTATTAAATTTAATGGTAGAGGCGGATATTACCCGCCTCTACCAAAAGCTAGTAAAATTTATAAATTTTACTAGCTTTTGGAACTGATCTTATTAAATCTTTCAATGAAAGTGGTTTATGGTAAGTTAATCCTACCTGCGATTTTCAGGCATAGAACTGTCTGGTAAAACAGGCTTTGTATCAGCTTCAGGTATAGAACTGTCTGGTAAAACAGGCTTTGTATCAGCTTCAGGTATAGAACTGTTTGGTAAAACAGGTTTTGTATCTGATGTAGGCTTCGACAATGGTTCTCCCATTTTTTCAAGGATATCACCCGTCACTGCATTAATCTTATAAAAGTATTGATAATTTGCGGTGTAAAAATCTATCAGATAGCAAGGAGTTCCCTGATTGCGATTTAATACTTCCTTTGTGAATACTATCTTCATATCCATACTTCCAAGTCCGGCATCGCTCACAGCGATAGACTTAGCCTTTTCCAAAGAGATAAACTCCACTGTGCCAATATTTTCTTTATTCTTACCCAAGACTATTCCAAGAACAGCATCAATGCGATAGGTCCATCGAGTCTGAGTGTCATCAAAGACCAGATGGTAATAAGGAGTCTTAATCCCACCATCCACCAG
>JAAYNG010000005.1 GCA_012520935.1 Tissierellia bacterium
ACTCTAGTAAATCTGTTAATCGTAGGTTTGTTTGCTGTGCTTGTTTTTACTTTTAAAGTAATAAAAAATCTTTTCTGAAATATTTTCTTTTTTTGCTTGACTTTTAATAGTTAGTCTCGCAATGACGATGTGCGGAGTTCGAGTCAATTAGCTGTAAAAAAATTATCCACTGTAGTTTCTGATACATTCTCCAATGAAAAAGCTAATGCCAATGAAGGGTCATACTTATTATTTTCTATTGCATTGATTGTCTGTCTTGATACCTTACATTTTATATAAAATCTAATCTAATTTCGCTCAATCTTACTCTTGGTATACCTATCTGTCTATCGCTAAAGCTTCCATGACAGTCCGACCCAGCCGATATCATTAAATTATTTTCTCTACAATAATTTACATAATATTCTGCATCTTCAATATTATTTAAGTAAGGTGAATAACACTCAATCCCACAAATACCAAAATCTTTCCATTCGTCCAAAATATCCTTAGGTAGTTTCTCGCCCTTTAGATATGCAGCAGGATGTGCCAAAAACGGATAGCCACCAGACTCTTTTATTGACCTTATTGCTTCCAATGGTTCTTTAAAAACTAATTTCTTATCACTTGCACTAATTATTTCAAAATATTCCTTCATATTTCCGACAACTTTTTTATCTATTAAATAGTTTAAAGAAGTCCAACCCCCTCTTTTCTTATCATATTGATATGAATAATAGTCACTAATATCTTCCAATTTAACTATTTTTTTAACATCCTCAACTATTATTCTATTATAATCTTCTTTTTGTTTAATATTATATTGACAAGTCTCCTTTAATTTATTATTGTCAGGATTACAATTATATGCAGTAATATGATATTCTTGATTCCTGTAAGTAGATGAGATTTCTGCTCCAACTATAAACTTTATGTCCTTAGGAACAAGCTCTAACATCTTCAATTTCATATGTTCCATCCGATGCAGTAGTGTGTATATGCAAGTCTACAAATAATTATCTTTCATTTTTAAAAAACTCCCCTCTCATTAAATTCAGACATTTCTTACTTGGGAACATTAATATTATACTGGATTAAATCCTATTTTAAAAGAATTATTAAAATATTTCATAGGATATAGGTAAATAAATTTCACTATCCCATCTTTCTTTTTTCATATTGAAAAATGCAATTATTTAGTGTAAAATGAACTTTAAAAGGAGGGAGAATATGTATAATATTTTAGGTGCGCTTAATATGGACGAAAAAACTAAAAGAGACCTCCCTATGTTTAACGAGCTGGAAGGCTGGCTTGAAATTTTTGACGGTGTGGATAATGATGATATAAAGAAAAGTAGAAAGGAATATGAGCAGATAAAGGCTGGAGAATCCGAAGCTAGGAAGCAATTTATGAAGTTAAGCTCTGAAAAGAAAGAGTCCATGAAGGAGATTTTAAACCTTTCAGACAGGCTCAACAATGAAAAGGGCTTTTCTGATGTTAAGGCCTTGGATAGAGAGAAGAAAAATCTTGAGAAAATCAACTTTGACTTAGACAATGTGGCCTTTGAGGTGGAGCAGTACCCTAAAAAGGTCAGGGATGCCAACTTTAAAATTTTAGAAGCCACCATCCATTATACTTATGAGGAGATAAAAAAGAGACAGGAAGACAATGATGAAATAAATGCTGAAATGGTTGAAATTAGGGACAGGCTAATGGACCTCTACCAAAAAAGAACCGAAAACGATGATTGGAATGATAAAACTTATCTTTTCCTCCATAGTATTTTAGGTTCCAGTCTGATAGAGAAAATAGATGATGCTGATATGGAGTTAGTTGATGAAGACGGGGATTGATATTGCAAAAATCGAAAGATTTGAAAATTTAAAAGAGAGGTTCTTCAAGAGATGTTTCACATCAAAGGAGGTTGAAGAGCTAAAAAAGAGGCGTTTCAAGCTTGAATCTATCGCCTCTATTTTTTCAGCCAAAGAAGCCTTTTCAAAGGCATACGGACTTGGGATTTTTGAATTTGGCTTTCAAAATGTAAGTCTTTTACATGATGACTTCGGCAAGCCTTTTTTAGAGTTCAGCGAAGAAGGTCAAAGGAAACTTTTAAACAGGGGGTTGACCTATGAAGATGTTTCAATTTCCCATGATGGAGGCTTTGTTGTTTCTCTTGTCTTACTAAAGGATAAGTTTCAAAAAGAATACAGTTTAAAGGCAAGAGATAGAGAAAGCAACAAGGGGGACTATGGCAGGGTCGGGATAATTGCAGGCTCTAAGGGTATGGTTGGGGCTAATTACCTTGCCTCAAAGGCTGCTTTAAGGACAGGGGCTGGATTGGTCTATTCTATTGTGCCCTCTGCTATTGAAGAAATAATGCAGATTAAATCTACAGAAATAATCGTCAAAGGAGTTGAAAACTCCAAAGACTTTTTCAGCAAGTCCTCTATCAAAGAAGTCATGAATATTATAAAAGATTTTGATGCCATTGCTCTTGGACCAGGTTTGGGTTTAGAAGAAGATACAGGTGACTTTGTAAAAGAAATCCTAAGTTCATATGAAAAACCCATCGTCCTAGATGCTGATGGTATCAACCTAGTAAATTTGGACTTCCTTTCATCACTGGATAAAGACTTTGTCCTCACGCCCCACCCAAAGGAATTTTCTAGGCTAATAGACAGACCTGTAAAAGAAATCCAAGCCAATAGGGAAAATATTGCTTTAAAAGTTTCCCACATTATTGGTAAAACTATCCTGTTAAAGGGTAATAATACACTTGTAGCATCTCCTGACGGCGACCTGCATGTCAACAAAACCGGTAATCCCGGAATGGCGACGGCAGGCTCGGGAGATGTATTGACCGGTATAATAGCCGGTCTGCTGGGACAGGGATATGGCTCATTTGAAGCTGCAAAGCTTGGTGCTTACTTTCATGGGCTCGCCGGGGATATTGGAGCTGGGGAGAAGGGAGAGGCTTCATTGATAGCCGGCGATATAATAAATTACTTGCCGGAAGCATTGAGATAGTTAATTTAGATTATATATATTGAAAAGGAGGAAATTATGGAAACATTATCAAGTACCTACCTAGTTAGGTTTGAACATTTAAACCAATACCAAACTTTATTCGTTGGTCCAGTCATGGGTTGGATGGATGAAGTCGGTTATATTACTGCCATTAGGACACTGGGATTAAAAAATAATTCCCTTGTATGCTTTGCTGCAAATAATGTAGTATATGGGGCAGAAATACAAAACGGGTCTGTTCTTGAATTTACAGGGAGGGTTGTAAAGTTAGGCAATACATCTGTAACTGTATATGTGGAGGGTTCTACTGAAGAAGGCAAGAGAAACATTTCAGGATTTTTCACTTATGTTCACCTAGATGTTGAAACTAGGGAAAAGACCCCTCACGGTAAGGTCTTGGATGATACCACAAACCCTAGAGAAATGGAGCTTAGAAAGATAGCCAATAGTTTATAGGAGGAATAATATAAGTGAAAACTTTTGAAGCATCACACTTAATAATGAGCAGGCACTTAAACCATCATTCGACATTATTCGTAGGACAAGCCCTGTCTTGGTTTGTGGAGGCAGGATTTATGACCGCATCCTCTACACTGGACATACCGTCTGAAGACATGGTTTGCTTTGCCATGAACGGCATGCAGTTTGTAAAGGCTGCTGACACCGGTGCCCTTATTACCTATAGGGGAAGGGTTGTAGGGCTTGGCACAAGCTCCATCACAGTATATATTGAAGGAACAACAAATAAGAGGGCCAATGAACACATCTCTGGCTTTGTGACCTATATTTTTGTAGACGAAAATTTAGAAAAAACAGCACATGGTAAAGTCTTGGACGAAACGGATGACCCGGAAGAATTAGAACTTAGAGAGGTTGCGAAATCTTTCGGTAGAAGAAAAAAATAAAAGTTAAAAACTATTATTAAAACTCCTTAAGTAGTTGTTTCTTTCATTCTATTTGAGGAGTTTTAATTGTATAAAGTGTCAAAATAGCTTAATTATGGCCTTTTGAATGAACGGGCGGATAGTATCCGCCCCTACACAAACCCTTGATTTTTGCTATTGACAACTTAATCAAGAATTTATTTTTAAAAAAATATTGTCACAAAAACACATCCTCATCCGTTACATATATAAGGAAGAATTTTTTAGGAGGCCGGTAATGTTTAAGTTATTATTGTTATCCATTATATTGTCGCTATTTACGGCTTGTTCTCCAAATGCAGTTGAAGAAAAGACTGATGCTGAACCACTTGGAGAAGAAGTTATAGCAGTTAAAGTTGAAGAAGAACTTGTCGATGGTGAAAAATCAGAAAAGGTCCAACGAAATAAACTTTCAAGGTCTGAAATAGAGAGCTTGCTTTCAAAGAAAAACTTAGAAGAAAATCTTTTAAAAATCACCAAGACCCATAGGAAAAGAGGAACTGAGGAAAATTATGCAGTGGGGGACTATATAAAGTCAAAGATGGAAGAGTATGGTTATGATGTTGAATTTCAAGTCTTCAATGCCTATGAAGAAGAAGCATCCAATTCAATGAAGGCTGTTTCAAAAGAAAGCATGGAGCCTGAAGCTAAAGAACCAATCTTTCAAGGAAGAAACATCATAGCCAAAAGAAAAGACTTTAACCCTGATACTCTCTTCCTTGTTATTTCTGCCCACTATGACACAACTACCGATAATGTTGGAGCTATGGATAATGGAGGAGGGGTCTGTGCCTTGATGGAAGCTGCAAGATTGTTAGAAAAGGCAGAATTGACCTATGAGCCTGTCTTTGTCTTCTTTGATTCAGAAGAATACCACCTCTTCGGTTCAAGATACTATATTTATAGCCTCAAGGGGAAGGAAAGGGCAAATCTCTATGGAAACTTTAATATTGACATGGTAGGTA
>JAAYNG010000044.1 GCA_012520935.1 Tissierellia bacterium
ATGATGGACTCGCTTACAAGGTTTTCTTTGGCTCAGAGGGAAATAGGCCTTGCTACTGGAGAACCTCCCGTTACTAGAGGATATACACCATCTGTTTTTGCTACTCTACCAAGATTACTGGAAAGAGCAGGGGCTTCCGATAAGGGAACAATAACTGGCCTATATACTGTTTTAGTTGACGGTGATGATTTAAACGAGCCAATTACAGATACTGTAAGGGGTATTTTAGATGGGCATATTGTATTATCTAGAAAAATGGCTAACTCAAACCATTATCCAGCGATAGATGTTTTGGCAAGCGTAAGTAGGGTTATGCCTAATATTGTAGACGATGAACATAAAAATGCTGCAAATAAAATAAAGGATATAATGTCAGTATATAGGGATTCTGAAGACTTAATAAACATTGGAGCTTATAAAGAAGGATCAAATGCAAAAATAGATAATGCAATTGAATTAATAGATGATATTAACGGTTTTTTAAAGCAAAGGACTCATGATGTTGCTAACTATGATGAAACAGTAAATAGAATTGAGGAAATTTCTAGCAGAATCATATAAATGGGGTATAAATGTTTAAATTTAGATTGCAAAGAATATTGAATCATAAAGAAGATATTGAAAAGCAAAAAAAAGAAATATTTGGAGCTTTAACAATTAAACTAAGTGAAGAAGAAGATATACTTCAAGCTATTGAAGAGGAACGGTTTGCAACGATAAAAAAATCAAACCACGAAAAAAGTACAGGTAATATTGTAAAATTAAAATATTATGACAATTATTTAAAAATGTTAAAAGAAAGAATAGAAAGACAAATAGATGTAATTGAAAGGCTAAAGGTCGAGGTAGAAATAGCAAAATTAGATATGTTAGATGCAGTAAAAGAAACAAAGGCCTTTGAAAAAATTAAAGAGAAGGACTATGAAGAATATCTTTATGAAGAAAAAAAGAATGAAGAAAAGGTTATTGATAGCATAGTCACATTTAACACATCTAAAAAGGACGGGGAATAATTATGGAGAATAGAGAAACAAACACTGTAAATTTAAATATGGATTTAGAAGAGGAAGAATTAAAATCTAACAGGGGTATTTTAATAGGTGTTATAGTTGCTCTTATTGTTTTTCCTATGATAGTATTGGGGATACTTTATAATTTAAACCCAGGTTTTAGGCAAAATGCAGATAACTTTATTTCTACATTACCAGGTCCCATAGGGGCTTCAAAGAGAAATAAACTGACTCCTGAAGAGAGGGCAAGTAGAGTTTCATATCTTTCTGATCACTATTTGAAAATCAATGAGGATAGTGCTGTGGATAAGCTCTATATCATTAAACAAGATGACTCAAAGCTATATAGGGATATTATTGCACAAATGAGTGCAAAAAATCCTAAAAAGGCTTCTTCAATAGTAGAAAAGATAAGAAATAAAGAGATGGATGATAGAGATTTATTGGCGAGGGCTTATAATGAGGCTCTAAACATTGATAATGATGAAATATCTTTAGATGCAGCACAAATAGAACAGGCTGAACTTATTATTGCTAAGAACCAAGTCAAGTCAAGAATAGGTGAGCAAGGATTTGAGGATGTCCTAAATGCACTTTCTAATGAAAAATTAGCTGACATTTTATTCTATATGGATGAAATAGAAAAAAA
>JAAYNG010000045.1 GCA_012520935.1 Tissierellia bacterium
TAGATAATAACGCAGAAAAGTGGGGAAAATTTTTTAAAGATCGACCTATAATATCACCAATAGAGCTTAATCAATATATAAATGAAGATGTTTTTATTATTATTGCAAGTACATTTTTTTTAGAAATTGCTAACCAGCTTATAAATATGGGTTTTGATTCAGCAAAACATTTTTTATATTATGAAAATATAAAAACAGAAACAGCATTTGAAAACTTTTGTAATTTATTAGAGTATAAGGATATCCACAAAGGGAAAAGAGCTTTTTTAATTGGTAATGGTCCAAGTCTAAAAGTAGAAGATTTAGATAAACTACAAAATGAGATTACATTTGCAGCTAATAAGATTTATCTTGCCTATGAACAAACAAAATGGCGTCCTACATATTATTTTGCTCTTGATAGATTATTTATAGAAAGTAATTATGAACAAATAAATAATATAGACGGGAAGAAGTTTTTTATTGAGTCAGACAAAGACTTGTTGAACAATCAAAATAATGTTATTTGGTTAGAATATGCAAAAACATGGATAAAATATGCTCGAGTCAATGATTGGTGGAGCGTAAATAATGTACCTTTTACAAAAGACTTTTCTTTAGTAAAAGAAACATTTGGGGGGGCTACTGTTATATATACTATGCTACAACTAGCATATTATATGGGAATAAACGAAGTTTTTTTACTAGGAGTTGATTTTAACTATAAATTACCAAAATTAAGTGATTCAATTAATTCTAAAATTTTTGAGGGGGAGGGACAAAATCATTTTCATCCTAATTATCAGCAAATTGGTGAAAAATATAATGTCCCGAGATTAGATATACAATATATGGTTTTCCCTTATGCAAAACAAATATTTGAGGCTGACAATAGAAGGATTTATAATGCGACTCGTAGTACTAAATTAGATATCTTTCAACTAGTTGATTTTGACGAAATTATATAAATAAATGTTAATGAATTAAAATAGGAGGAACCTAATTTTGTGGGATAACGAATTAAAGATAGCCAAAAGGGCAATATATTTAGCTAAACATGAATTGAATAATAATATAGAATATGAAATTCTATCTTTAGAAGGTAAAGATATTAAATTATCTGCAGATAAAATTTCTGAGCAAGTAATAGTTGAGTATCTTTCTCGAAATAGTGATTACTCTATTTTATCAGAAGAGATAGGTGAAAGTTGTAATTTTGATACGAATGGACCATACTGGATTATTGACCCAGTTGATGGCACAATGAACCTATATCGTGGTTTTCCAATGAATTGTATTTCTATTGCATTATGGAATGGTGAAGAACCAATTTTAGGTGTTATTTTAGATTTGAATAATGATTTTTTATACTATGGCATTATTGGAGAAGGTGCTTTTTGTAACCAAAAGCAAATTTTTGTTTCTTCAGTCAATAAAAAAAACCAAGCTATTTTAGCTACAGGGTTTCCAACATATTTTTTTTACGATGATAAAATTTTAAATGAGTTTATAAATAATATTAAGGATTTTAAAAAAATTCGTATGATAGGAAGTGCGGCATTGTCTCTTTGTTATGTGGCTTCTGGAGTATTTGACTTATATAAAGAGGACAATGTGATGCTATGGGATGTTGCTGCAGGTATTGCTATAGTAAATGCTGCTGGAGGCTGGTATGAAATAAGAGAGGCACAAAACGATAAGTGGGGTCGTAAAGTAATATGTGGCAAAAAATGTCTATTATCAGATTAATTATATAAAGAGTATATATTAGCAATTAATAAAGATAATAGTTTATTTCAATAGAGATATTAGGATAGCATATATTTTGCTTAAGCTATCAAGAAAGGAGTTATAATGTTTAAATTGTTAGCAGGTCCATGCGTAATTGAGGATGAATATACTGTAATGAAGGTTGCTGAAGCGATAAAGAATATTGCCGAAGAGCTTAAGCTTGATTATTATTTTAAAGCATCTTTTGATAAAGCTAATAGAACATCTATAGATTCATTTAGAGGACCAGGATTAGAAGAAGGCTTAAAAATTCTTAAAAAAGTAAAAGATAACTTCAATTTAAAAGCTATTACTGATATACATGAATCATATCAAGCAAAAATTGCATCAGAAGTGGTTGACATTATACAAATACCGGCTTTCTTATGTAGGCAAACAGATTTACTTGTAGCAGCGGCAGAAACAGGAAAAATGATACATGTAAAAAAAGCTCAGTTTTTAGCACCTTGGGATATGGTGCATGTTGTGAAGAAGATAGAGGATAGTGGGAATAACAATATTATGTTATGCGAAAGGGGTACTTTTTTTGGATATAATAATTTGGTTGTTGACATGACATCAATAATTGAATTAAAAAAATTAGGATATCCGGTGATTTTTGATGCTACGCATAGTGTTCAAAAGCCATCGGCGAAAGGAAATGTCACAGGTGGTCGCAGTGAATATGTGGAGTTTTTAGCAAAATCGGCGACAGCAATCGGGATAGATGGTTTATTTATGGAGGTTCACCCTAATCCAGAAGTTGCATTATCTGATGGACCTAATATGGTTAAATTGTCAGACTTAAAAGATATTCTTAAACGTATTTTAGAAGTTCATTATGTTGTAAATAAACAATAATAAGGGGGATGAAAGTGTGAAAGTAGTAGCCTTTTTGCCAGCTAAAGGCACAAGTTCTCGAATTGAATCCAAGAATATTAAATTATTAGATGGAAAACCATTATTTCATTATACATTAGAAAAACTGCATCAGTGCACTTTTATTGATGAGGTCTATTTAGATTCGGAGTCTGATGAAATCTTTGAATCTGCTACTATAATAGACCATATACCATTAAAAAGGGATCCCAAATATGCAAATAATAAAACAGATGGTCATCTTCTTTTTTATAATGAAGCAAGGCAAGTAGATGCTGATATATATATTCAAGTTTTATGTACCAGTCCTTTTATAAAAAAAAGCACAATAGAAAAGGGGGTTGAAATTTTAAAAAAATCAGATGAGTATGATTCTGTAGTTTTAGTAAAAAAGGAAAAGCAATATAGGTGGGATGCTCAAGGACCATTATATGGAGTAGATCATATACCTAATAGCGTAGATTTAGAAGATACTGTTGTAGAAACAATGGGTTTATATATAACTAATAAAAAAGTAGCTTTAGAAGATAAGAAAAGAATAGGGAAAAAACCATATTTATTGGAAGCAGAACCTATAGAAGCTATTGATGTTAATGTACAAAAAGATTTTGAACTTGCTAGTTATATAATGGCTGGTATTAGAGAAAAGGAAAGGGAATCATTTAGGCATTATTCACGTTTATTTTCTAGTCCTATGCTTTCAGACATCTTAGACGATTTTGGTTTAGATGGGTATATTGGAGGTTTGTATCTTAACTTACCAAGTAAAAAAATCATGGGCAGAGCGAAAACATTAAAGATAAGAGCATTGAAAGAGGGAGAAGATTTTACAGGTATATATGATGCTTTGGATTCTTATAAAACAATTGTTCCTAACGATATTATTGTTGTTGAAAATGAGGTACCTTCATATGCATATTTTGGAAATTTAAATGCTAACTTAGCTATAAGAGCCGGAGCAATTGGAACGATTGTTGGAGGAATGACTAGAGATAGTGCGGAAGTTTCAAAAATGGATTATCCTGTATTTGCAACAGGTAATATTGCTCAAGATGTTAGAAAACGAGCAACTACAGAAAGTATTAACCAGCAGATTCAGATTAATAATGTTAAAATAAAACCAGGAGACTTAATTTTTGGAGATTCTGAAGGGATAGTTGTGTTCCCTAGAAAGTATGAAGCTGAAATAATTAATAGTGCTTTGGAAGTTATAAAAAAAGAAAGTAATATTATTTCAGATATTTTATATAATAACGATACAAGCAACATTGTTAACAATCATGGATATTTTTAGTAAATGGAATTAATAATACTTTGAAAGCAACCTAGTGATATGTCAAGAGAAAAATAAAACTTTTTTAAAAGAAAAGCATTAAAAATTTGCACAGCAAATAAACCCATGTAAAAACAGTCTTTTAAAAAGGATTAAATTGTTCTATCCGACTCTTTCGTCGGAATAGAGTTGATTTTTGCTTAAGCTTTCCAAAAATCATTCTGATAAATTTACGCGTAGTTAATGCGAGGGCTCTTTTATGTTGGTGAGTAGAAGATTCGTCATATTTCTTTTGATAATAACTATTAAAAGTTGGAACATGACGAATCACACTGCTAGTGGCTTCAATTAAATAGTACCTTAGATACTTGTTGCCAGTTTTAGTCATCCTAGTGTTGTCAGAAGAAAAGGAACCTGATTGAGTTTCTCTCCAAGTAATACCAGCATACTTAGCCAGCTTGTCATTGTTCTCAAAGTTGGATATAGTACCAATCTCAGAGAGGATACCACTAGCATAAACAGGACCAATACCTGGGATAGAAAGAAGAACCTTGTACTCAGTAGGATTAAGACCTAAAAAGGCCTTTTCAATACCAGAGTCAACAGCTTTAATTTCCTTCTCAAGAGTCTTAATGACATTAAAAGAAGAAGCAATAGAAACATTGATAGGCTCATATAAGACCTTATCCAAGCGATAAGAATCCCTAGCAGCCTTTTTAAGAATCTTTGCATTAAGAGAAGGATCATCAAAGCGGTTCTTGCCCTTATCAACAAGGAAAGAAGACAAGTCCTCCAAAGAAGAATAGGCAATATCATCAAGAGAAAGTTCAGATAACACAGCCTTAGAAGAAGCACCAAACATATTAGAAAAAGGCTTATCTTCCTTTTTAAGTCTAGTAAGCTCACTAAACTTAAGATAGATATTAGAAAGGACATAGTTCTTTTCACAAGTCAAAGAATCGATGAGATGGAGTCTATGCCTAGTTAACCTCTGGAGAGCCAAGAACTGGCTACCCTTCCAAGGAGAAGAAGTAATACGACCACACCTAGCAAAATCAGCAATAACATAAGCATCTAGGAAGTCGTTTTTATCCATATCCACAAAAGACTTCCTGTAGCTAGAAGTAGTCTTAGGATTAAGGATATAAACAAGAACCCCATAAGGCAATAAGTCCTCATGACAACTAAGAAAATTAGCAATATGAGTAGAATAGAAACTAGTAGCCTCTAAAGCGATAACAAGAAACTTAAGCTTAAGTTCATTCATAGCATTAGAGATTAAAGCAACAATATTATTAGAGCCGGGCTGATTATTAGGTTTCTGAGAATGAAAGACAACAGTCCCAGAATAATCTAAAGCACAAAATACATTGTCCTTAGAACTAACATCAACACCGACAAATAGAGTAGATAAGAAATCATTCTTCACGGATTATCACCTCCTTCTTATCTAAAATAAAGTGAAGAAAGTAAGCAAAAGAGATATCCCAATCTTAGTGGCTAACTTCAACCTCGCAATATTAGCATTCATTGTTGAAAAATAACCTTGCTGAGAGTCTAATCAACAGGATGCAGCACCTTAAGTAAGAAGATATGACCATTAAGTCAGGAAGCAAGCTTTTTAGAGCAGTATCAGATGATGACCTGCAGGAGTTGAAAGAATTATCCTTCGCTATTTATCTTCAAGATAATTATAGCATTGGGATATCTCAATTACCATGTTAATTAGGTCTAAATTATTGACCTTAAATATATTATACGAGGAGTTGTACTTATGTACAGTAAGCATATTAAAAACTATATAATTAATATTAATGATAGCATTTATAAGGCTTTTTGGAAACTTCATAGACATTCGCGCAAAAGATCGTTATTAATTGTTGTTGATGATGCTGATAAGTATTTGGGAGTAATTAGTCCAAGTGATTTAGATAAAACCTATAATTTTTATGATTCTATGCAAGATGATACAGACATGACAATAAAAGAATTTTTTAACCCAAATGGAAAAACTATAAAGAATGGTCCTAATATATACACTTATGCAAGGGATATTTTTGTAGATTATCCAAATTTAAATCTTATACCAGTGTTGGATGAAGATAATAATATTATTGATATTTTTAGCAGAGATAGAGCATTTTACAAGCAATATTATTTAGAAGATAAGCTTCCAATGATGCATTAT
The DNA here is from genome assembly GCA_012520935.1 of Tissierellia bacterium. Taxonomy (GTDB): domain Bacteria; phylum Bacillota; class Clostridia; order Tissierellales; family Peptoniphilaceae; genus JAAYNG01. Next base: position 6,090 of record JAAYNG010000045.1, read on the forward strand.
GCTAAATGCATATATGAAAGTGCTAGGGAAGCTAAAATAATGGGTTATGATAAAATAAGTATAATTGAGTTTGGAGTTGCAAATGGGACTGGACTTGCAAATTGTGAATTTCATGCCAAAGAAACATCACGGTTAATTGGAATAGATATTGAGATATATGGTTTTGATACAGGTGAAGGTTTACCAGAGTTAGAACCCGACTATAGGAACTTGTCTTATTTTTGGGAATCTGGTTATTTTAAAATGAATGTGGATGCTCTTTTGAATAGATTGCAATTTGCAAAATTAGTTTTAGGTGATATTAAAGATACATTACCAGAATTCATTGAAAAATATAATCCTGCACCTATAGCCGCTATGTTTATTGATGTTGATTATTATACTCCGACAAAAGAAATACTGAGGTTTATAGAGTATACTAATGAAGAGAGATTTATTCCAAGAATTCATGCTAATTTTGACGACATAGGTCCTTTTACTGAATTTCAAGGGGAAAATCTAGCTATCAAAGAATTTAATCATAGGAATGAATATAAAAAAATATCCTCCGAGATGTCTGATGTACAAATGAAAAGAATTCATTTATTTGAACATGAAAAATACAACGAACCTATTAGTGGAAGTGTTAAACAATTAATTTTTAATGACACCTTATAACCGTTGTTATTTATCTAACTTTAGATATGGGAACAAATTTATTCAACCATATTCCACTTCATTCTTGTTCCCATCTTATAGTCATTTCTAAATTTTTTACCTAGGATTTCATCTATATGCTTAGTTGCCATGCCAAAACCCGGTCTTACACTTCTTACATTTTTCCTTGTAATGATGTCACCCTTTTTAACATCTGTGGAAACATATAAAGACCTTGAATGTTCTCTGCTTTTTATTTGCTTATCTGTTAAGTCATAGGCTACTTTTCCTATGGCTTTTTCTAAATCACGAATAGCTTTTACCATCTCTTTAAATTCTTCAAATTCCATAGAGAAACCACTATCTGGTCCACCATCGCTTCGCTTCATAATTAGGTGTTTTTCTACTACCTTTGCTCCTAAGGCAACTGCACCTAAGGGAACAGTACGACCAAATGTATGGTCAGATAGTCCAACTGTTACATCGAAAGTTTCTATCATGTTTGGAATAACTCTTAAATTTGCTTCTTCCATTGGTGCAGGGTAGGCTGAAGTACACTTTAGTAGTATAATATTATTATTTCCTACATCTCTGCAAGCTCTTACAGCTTCATCTATATCTGACAGTCTTGCAATTCCGGTTGACATTATCATAGGCTTCATTTTTGATGCCATGTATTTTATTAGTGGAATGTCTGTAATTTCAAAAGATGCCACCTTATAGGCAGGTACATTCATATTCTCTAAAAAATCCACAGCAGTAAAGTCAAAGGGAGAGGAAAAGAATTCTAATCCTTCCTTTTCAGCGATTTCTTTAAGTTTTGGCTGCCATTCCCAAGGTGTGTAGGCTTCGCTATAGAGGTCATATAGGCTTTGTCCTTCCCACAGACCATGTGCAAGAAAGTCATCGCTGTTACAATTTAAGGTAATTGTATCTGCTGTGTATGTTTGCACCTTTACAGCATCAGCACCGGCTTCTTTAGCAGCCTTGATTATCTCTACAGCCTTGTCAAAACTTTGGTTGTGGTTGGCTGATATTTCTGCAATAATAAAGGTTGGATAGTTTTCCCCGATTATTCTATTTCCAAATTTAATATCTTTCATTAGACTTCATCCACTTTCTTTACTTGTTCTATAACATACGCCACTTCTTCATCGGTCATTTTAGGGAAGAGGGGGATAGTGATTGCAGTTTCATAATATTCTTCAGCATTAGGACACTGGAAGTCCTTATATCCTAATTTTTGATAATATGGAAGTTTATAGACAGGTATATAGTGGACATTAACACCGACATTTTTGGACTTTAAGAAGTCAAAGATTTCTCTTCTGGTCTTCCCTAATTCTTTAAGCTTAAACTTGAGGATATAAAGGTGCCAGGCTGAATTCGTACCATCTAATTGCTTTGGAGTAATCACATAGTCAAGCTTAGAAAATGCTTCATCATATTTTTTTGCTATCTCTCTTCTTCTTGCTAAGAACTTCTTTAATTTATTAAGTTGAGAAATACCAAGAGCACATTGGATATCTGTGAGTCTATAGTTATATCCAAGCGAAATCATTTCATAATACCAGTCGCCGGCTTCTTTATCAATCATTAATTCTTTATTTCTTGTTATCCCATGACTTCTGAAAAGTTCTGCTTTTTTATGGAAGTTATCATTATTTGTTAAAATAGCCCCACCTTCACCGGATGTAATTAATTTTACAGGGTGAAAACTCATAGTAGTAATGTCAGCGATTTCACCAACCCTCTTTCCCTTATAAGTAGCACCTAAAGAGTGGGCAGCATCTGCTATTAAAACTAAATTATGCTTATCAGCTATTTTCCGAAGGGAATCATAATCACATGGCTGTCCGGTAAAGTCAACAGCTACAATAGCCTTGGTTAGTTCTGTTATCTTTTTTTCCACTTGTTCAGGGTTAATATTGTAAGTGTTCATATCAATATCAGCAAATATCGGCTTGACTCCGTAATATAGAGAAGAGTTTGCCGATGCGGCAAAGGTGATAGGGCTGGTTATTACTTCATCGCCTTCTTTTAAATCCAAGATGTTAATTGCACAGTGGAGGGCTGCTGTACCATTGGAAATGGCAAGTGCATTTTTTGCACCTGTAACCTTTTTTAAAGAGCTTTCAAATTCTGCAATCTTTGGACCGGTAGTCAGATAGTCTGACTGTAAAACTTCTACAACAGCCTTAATATCATCTTCATCAATCCATTGCTTGCCATAAGGGATAAAGTTCATTTCAATCCGTCCTTCCATTTACTATAATACTCTTCTATTGCATCCACTACTCTATATACACCTTTCCCGTCTATCAATTTTTGCCCGACTTCAGACATCTGCTTTCTTTTTTCATAGTCATTGCTTAATTCGTTAATAGTGTCCAATAGTTTAACCGGGTTATATTTTTTGCCATCGCCCAAATCGACAAGTGTTCCTAGGGAGTTAAAGCGTTGGCATTGGAGTATCTGGTTATCTGCCTGTCTATAAACGATAGTTGGAGTTCCGGTTGCAGCCAGTTCGTAGGTACTTGTCCCCCCTGCTGAAATACAAATATCACAATTTCTCATAAGTTCACTCATACTTGGCGGGTTATTTTTTATTTGAACTGAATTAGGAAAGTTTCTTGAAATTTTTTCTGAAAATGCACTACCTTCAACTGCAACAATATTATAACCGGACATTAAAATATCTTTAATTATTTTGTTGGTCATATGCAGGGGGTCTGCACCGCCCATGGTAATAAGTATATTTTTAACATCTCTATTTATGTAGCGCTTTTCTTGTCTTCTAAACTCATCTCGCATTATAACATATTCCGGTCCACCAATGAAATCTATACCTAATTTCTTAGCTTTATTAGAATAATCACCACCATAAATGCTTCCATGAAGGATTAAATCGGCAGGGATGTCTATATCTTCTAAATTATCAAAGAGAAATTTAAAGACATCTTTTCTAATAGCTGCCATATAGGATTCATTAGCTGCAAACAAGTCAAAAAGGATTATATCCTTTTTTTCTAAAAGGGAATTTATAAAATTACTTTCGTTATTGGATAAGTTAATATAGTCAAAATTGTTTTTTGTGAAGAAATTTTTCAAAGTTTCATTTAGTTTTGAAATATATCTTACTTTATATTCTTTTTCTAAAAGAACTTTTGCTAAGGCTGATGTCCTGACAATATGTCCCATACCAATAGAACTGTCACCGTCAGCTCTAATAAAAATATTACCCTTCATTATTATATCCTTTGTTTAATTTCTGAATTTATATTTGCTATTTCAGGATTGGAGTCCAAAAATGATATAATATCTTTTGATGAAAAATTTTTTCCTTTAAAGTGGTCATAAATTATAGATATAACTTCAAAGTCCTCTTTAGTATCTACGCATAGACGATAGGGTTTATGGTAGATTTCTTCACCCCTAACAGTACTTAATTTAAAGAGTTTTGGATGGGTATAAATGAAGTAGGTGACATGTTCAAAGCTTTTAGGGTTATTTTCTTTTTTTGCTTCGGTATATGCCCTTTCTAAAACATCCAAGCTGAAAACTTCAGTGTCAAAACCACGAATCATAGTATTTGGAACATTTAGATTAACATAATCATAATTATTCATAAGATAGTAGCTGATAATATTATCGGAAATCACAGGGTCAATTAAGGGGCAGTCCCCGGTAACCCTTATAATAATATCAGCCTTGTGTTCTTTTGCAGCTTCCAGATATCTTGACATTACATCATCTTCAGACCCTCTAAATACAGGGAATCCCTTTTTTTGAATAAAGTCTGCCATAAGATTATTTTCTTTATTAATTGAAGTAGCTAAGACTACTTCATCAATATATTTAGCTTTACTAATTCTTTCAAGGACTCTTTGGACCATCGGTTTCCCATCTATATCTTTCATAACTTTGCTAGGAAGTCTTTCTGACCCCATTCTAGCTTGGACAATACAGACGATTTTTTTCTTATTCATTATAAAACCTCTTTTATTTTTTCGACACTCATATCATACATTCTTTAAGTAATTTTTCGCAGCAGTTTCTGCTTCCTTATAATAATCATATTTTTTTACTTCCCAAGTATCCCTATCCAATCTCATTATTACCTCTCTATCAACTAGCTTATATATTTTATATCCGGACCTTTCATGAAGTTTTATTACCTTATCATTAAAATCCAAAACCATAGCCTCAATGATTTCAGCACCAAGTTCAAAAATCTTTTCAATACTGTAATACTCCATAACCTTGCCAAGACCTTTACCTGTGTCGTTTTTATTTATTAAATAATAACCATATTCGTAAATACCTTTTTCCTTTAACCAAATGTTCACAACAGCTATTACATTATTATTAATTTCCAAAAGAAAGATTTTATAACTCTCATCATTCTTTCTCATATTCATATAGTCAGCATGCTCGTCCTTTGATATTATATGCTTATTTGTCATAACTTCCCTAACAAAGTCTTGATTTCTCCAAGTTCGCAAATTTTCAATTTCTGTTTCATCTTCAAAATTTAATGGTCTTAATATAATATTCATTTTATCACCGGTTAAATATTATTTTTTAATTTTTTTCGAAAGCTCATCTACACTAAGCCATTCTTTATTTGTACCGGAATTATATTCAAAACCACTCTCTACCTTAACCCCGCCTTGTGTTAGAAAGTCTTTACTATTCCACCAGTCAAAATGCGGATATACGATATAGTGTTTATCATATTCGTAGCAATAGAAACTATCGTCTTTTGCGACCATTACCTCATTTAGCTTTTCTCCCTCTCTGATTCCGATAAAATCAAATTCGCAATTAGGATTTATGGCTTTTGCCAAATCAGTAATTTTAAAAGATGGGATTTTAGATATATAAGTTTCTCCTCCTTTTGACTCTTTGAAGGCTTTGAAAACAAGTTCGACCCCTTCTTCAAGGGTTATCCAGAACCTCGTCATTCGTTCATCTGTAATAGGGAGCTTATTTTGTCCTTCAGCTGTGAGTTTTTGAAATAGCGGGATTACTGAGCCCCTACTTCCGGCAACATTACCATAGCGAACTACGGAAAAGATTGTCCCGGCACCACCTGAATAGGCATTGCCTGATATAAAGAGTTTATCAGAAACCAACTTAGTTCCACCATAAAGGTTGACAGGATTAACAGCCTTATCTGTAGAGAGGGCAACTACCTTTTTTACATGATTATCAATGGCTGCATCTACTATATTTTGTGCACCATGGATATTAGTTTTTATTGCCTCAAAAGGGTTATATTCGCAGGCAGGGACTTGCTTCATGGCAGCAGCATGGATAATATAGTCAATCCCCCTAAAGGCTCTATATAACCTATCCTTATCCCGAACATCTCCAATAAAAAATCTTAACTTCCTCCATTCATCTTTAGGAAGACTTTCTTTGAATTTTTTATTCATTTGGTCTTGCTTGAATTCGTCCCTTGAGTATATTACAATCCTTGAAGGATTAAATCTACTTAAAATCATTTCTACAAACTTATTTCCGAAAGACCCGGTTCCTCCTGTTATTAAAATTGATTTATTTTCAAACACTTCTAAATTCCTCCCTTTTGAAATATTAATTTTTTATTTCTTCAAAATATTTATTAATTGTTCCTTTTAATTCTTCATATAGAGGTTTATATCTTTTAACTTCTTCTTCATAAGCTTTTAAAAAATTGCTAAATTCTTCGTGAATATTTTTTGCCTTTTTTCTCTCGTTTTTTTCCAGATTCATCATATATATTTTATTAGCTGTTTTTTCGTAGATATTCAAGATGCTTGGAAGGGGAAATCTTAAGCTCCAATTATTTTTCTCAATCCTTTTCAAACAATCATCAAGGTCTGCATAATCCTTTTCTATTCTTTTGAATTCGTGCTTATCAATTTTCTTTTGAATTTTGTTCAAGACATTTTTATAATCCTCTATAATACTTTCGATTTTAGATTTTTCGCTATCAAATCTTTCTACATTTTTTTTCATCTGTTCCTCATTCCAAATAGGAGGATTTAAAAAGTCTGTAAAGGCAGGTGCATTGTTTTCCTTCATGGTTTTCATTTCTTCTTCTAGCTTTTTGAAAACTGTACCTTCAATATTTGCTCCACCTTTGGTGGTATTGATTATATGGCTTGCCTTATGGTGTTCTATGAGATATTCCATATCTTCTTTCATCAGAACATAGTCAACCTTTGTTTCGATAGGATTTCCGTAGACATCTTTTACAGTATAAGTTATTGCATGCTTGTCTTTATCGGTTTTTTCAGCACTTTCATATTCAATTCCCCTAGCATACCTTAAATTTCCTCTACTGCCAAAATTTTGACCTACTAAATAAATTTTTGAAAATCCCATCCTTATCATGGTATCCAAAGCAGGTATAGAAATAGTTCGTCCACATGCTATGGTGTTTTTCTCTTTAAAGTCATAGTTAACAGGAACGCCATTCAAGAAGTCTCTTGTCAGTATATCATCTCTTACATCCATAAAACATGTTTTACCGGTATAGTTTACAACGGCCTCAAATCCGACAGAAGCACCAAAAACAAAGGGGATATTTTTTATTTTGTTTTCAATTATATGTTTTACAACATTATAATAACCCTTTCCTGACTCATATGCAAAGATGGCATCGGGTGTAATGTTTTGCTTCATAAGAGAGTTAACAGTACTTCCAACTGCAAATATGTAGGCTATGTTTTTTTCTTTAATTTCCCTTAAATTCTCATATTCATCTTCAAGGGAGGGACCTGCAGCGACAAGTAGTGCTATCTTATCTTTAAAAGCATCATTTTTAAAATCTAATATATTAGGTGACCGTAAAACTGTTCCAAAATTTTTTATTTGACAAACAATATTTCTTTCTTGAAATCGTAGCATAGCAATATATGTAGATGTTTTTTCCATGTTAGACTTTTTATATGTATTTAAAAAATCATCAAATTCTTCTTCTAAGACTTTGGTATGTGATGGTAGATAAAAATATAAATATTTTGTACCAAAGTTGTCATACATATATGAAATAGCATTTTTAAGGACCTTGTTATCGTTGGATATTCCAATAAAACGATTTGCAGGATAGTCAGCTATTTCAAAGTTTTCGAGAAACCTATATAGGATTTCCAAGTTTGGCTCAAAGATAAAAAAGTGTATATCAGGGTTCCTTTTTAAAAATTCTTTGATATGGTAACCTAAACCTGCCCCATAGAAAAAAATGGCAGCCTGTTCTTTGTCGTACTCGAATTCATCAATAAGGGTTTTCGCTTCTCTTAAAGGGTCGTATTTTGAAGAGAGATAGTATTCCTTATCATTTTTTTTAATCTTCAAACTGGGTATTCCGGACTTAGATTCTTCGATGCTGGTTTCTAAAAAGTTTCCGCTATCAAGCTCCTTTAAGGACTCCACTAAACTGCTGTCAAGTTTATTTATTATTTCAATATTTTTAGAGCTTATCATAAAAATTCCTCCTTTTTAAATATGTTATTCAAACTTCAAAGCTAGAAAACCCATCTTACCTCCGTCATTGCTAGGGCTCTAGCCCGAAGAAACCCATAAGTATTTGCCTTGGAACTGGATTGCTTCGCTTCGCATGCAATTACGATGTGCTTAAATATGTTAAATATATAAACTTCGCCCATATAATCCTATTATAATACCTTTTCTTATATTTATCAATAAAATCTAACAAAACTCTTGGAAAAGCAATAAGAGCAAGAAAAAAACCCGAGATTTCTCGGGTTTTTAAAGATGCTAATTTAATTATCTTAGTAATTGTAGTACAAGTTGAGGAGCTTGATTTGCTTGACCTAGCATAGCAGTTGCTGCTTGTTGTAGGATATTTGCCCTTGTGTTTTCGATGATTTCAAGAGCCATATCAACGTGTCTTATTCTAGCTTCTGAAGCAGTCAAGTTTTCATGTGAGTTCTCTAAGTTCTTAATAGTGTGTTCGATTCTGTTTTGGATTGCTCCTAGTTCAGCCCTTCTTGACGCTAATGTTTCAATAGCTGTTTGAATACTAGACATTGCAAGGTTTGCATTTACTCTATCAAGAATGTTTACACCCCTGTATTCTGCGTTAGGATGTCCTGTTGGTGCACCAGAAACTGCAACATTACCAATTAATGTTAATCCTAATCCGGATGCAGTCATCTCTTTAATAGAAATCTGGATAGATTGGTTTGCGTTTGCACCTACATGGAAGTGTTTGCTTGTGAAAGTACCATCTAATAACTTCATCTTGTTGAATTCTGTTTTATTAGTTATTGAGTTAATTTCAGAAACTAATTGGTTTACTTCCAGTTGAAGAGCTTCTCTATCCACGAATGATTGGTTAGAGTCGTTAGCTGATTGAACAGCTAGTTCTTTCATTCTTTGTAGCATAGCGTGAATTTCATCCAAAGCACCTTCTGCTGTTTGAACTACTGAGATACCATCTTGAGCGTTTCTTGAAGCTTGCTTCATACCTCTGATTTGTGACCTCATCTTTTCAGATATTGCTAGTCCTGCAGCGTCGTCTGCTGCTCTGTTAATTCTAAATCCTGAAGATAATTTCTCCATTGATTTTGCACCGGCTGTTTGTGAACCGAATAATTGTCTGTGCGTATTAATCGCCATAAGATTTGCATTAATTCTCATTATTATACCTCCTTGATTTTTAGGATTTTATCCTAATTGGCATCATTGCCTTAATTTTTTATGGTATCCTCCTACCACAATTACTATCGCTTTGGCCAAAAGCATCTTTTGCATCTTGCAATACTATTATCGGGTCAAATAAAAATAACTTTAGTCTTTTTTTTAAAAAATTTTAAAATTTTTAAGTGTTTTTTTAAATGGATTATCCTCTTCTATTGTTTATTATTTCTATAGAAACATCTTCAGCTCTTGTTGTTTCTTTTACACCAAATTCATTTGGTAAAGTTTTATAAGTACTGAATCTGATTTGTATTTGAAGGCTGCTTCGTACAGGGCTCTTTCTTTTGGGTCTGATATGAACTCATTCATCACTGTATATGCTTTTTCCATCTCTTCATCCCCCCCTTTGATAATTCTTTTCTTTTTTTGTTGTCATCTGTTTTTATAAATTGTAGCCACTTTTCCAAGTCTGTTTCTTTTTTATTCCCAAGTTTTGTCAGGTCCAGGAAGTGTATTTCCATTACATCGTCTAATGGGGTACGTTCTTCCTTTTCCAGAATTTGAAAAATTGAATGGACCTTATTTGACTTTGTGAATTTTTGGTTGACTATGTTTATGGATATTGTTTTCTTTAGTTCTTGATATTTTTCTCCTTTTTCAAAGTCGTTTATGAGTAGTTTGCTTGTGTAAAAGATTGTCCTCTTCTCATAGTAGTCAAATAGGATGTTTTGCATTTCAATATTGATTTTCTGTCCGTTTTTTAGTTTTAATTTTATGTCAAGTCTACCGAGTTTTTCGTCTAGGTATTGACTGTCCAGTTCTGTGTTTTTCAATTCTAGGTATTGAAATTCTTCAATCTTTATACTTGTTACTACTGATAAAAATTTTGCCAATATGTCTTTGTTGGCTTCTGTACCAAATACTTTTTAAAGGCATAATCATTCCTTACGGTAAATTTTCTTTCTTCTATATTTTTATCCATCTCTTCCTCCAAATTGTTATTTATGTAGATTATTTATACCCAATTTTGCCGGCTATAAATCTTTTTAATGGCTTTGGATTAATTTTATGCAATTTTATTAGAATATAGCCTTTTATATGAACGGGTGGATAATATTCGTTCCTACTGGGTGGGGTCCGTCTTCGTGGAGCTGGATTGCTTCGTCATTTCATTCCTCCCAATGACGAGTTCGGTATTTCAATATAAGGGTAAAATTAAGGGCGACGGTTACCCATCGCCCCATAAAATTCCTAGACCTTCTCTATTCCAATTTTTGTAATTTCACCATTTAAGTCAAATTCTTCCCCTTGAACTTCTTTAACTTCCAAGCTGTCTGCCAGGGTTTCATTCATTATTATATCCTTATATTCTCCCACTGCCTTTTCAATTGCTTCTGTTCCCTTGTAGGCAATTTTAA
>JAAYNG010000046.1 GCA_012520935.1 Tissierellia bacterium
GAAGATATTACAGGAGAAAATCTTTCAAAGAGTAATGAGGACTCCACAATGTGCCTTTCTAACTGGCTTACTTCAAGAAATAACCTGAAGGAAATGATTAAAGATTTATTGCAGGATATTTCAAGTCATGAGTTAAAGAAAGACATTGATAATAAGCTTATCAATAATTATGAATTGAGAAAGGAGTCTAGATATTATTACGGGGATAAAGAAAAATATGAAGCTATAATTACAGTTCTCCAAAATGTTATGAAGGAAGAAAAACCCAAAACTCTAATTTGGTACTCAAGTCAAAATAAAGACTATTACCTTGATGATGAGGAGTTCCATGAGGAACTTTCAAACAGCATTGGGGAAGTATTAAATCATGGTCATAAAATTATAATTATCTATGAAGTTGGAAACGATATTAAAGAAACTTTACGCTTTATAAAAATATGGATACCCTTTTTAATTTCAGGAAATGTATTGCCTTACCTATATCCACGGGATAGTCTAAATCTGCTTTCAAGGAGCATTATACCCAGAAATTTCTTGTCTGTCTCAGAAAATAAGGCAGCAATCATTAGTCTTCCAACTGGAAAATTAGAAGAGGATTTGTTGACAGTCTATATTAAGGATAAAGAAGAAATAAGTGCTCTTTACTACAACTTGGAGGTTTTTTTAGAAGGCTGCGATTTAATGTTAGAAATAGCCAATAAAGATATCGCTAATAACTATAAAAAAATGTTTGATAGCTTAAATAAAGGCGATGGCTCTTTTTATTTTATGGGAAATACTCCCGCCCTTTATACTCTGCCGGAAAATCTTGCAGAAAAAATACAGAGAGAAAATCCAAACTTGAACTTTTTAACACCCTACAGGTATGGAAGGAAAAAGTTTTTTAAAGCCCTTCAAAATAAACCCAATTATGAAAGTATTATCCTTCCGAAAATAGAAGAGCATGGAGGTGATTATAAGCTTCTCTTTGCCGGGACTTTTCTAAACTATTCAAAAGAAGACTACTTGGTCCACATCGAAGAGATAATAAGGCTTTTAAAGGAAGAAAGGAATTATAATTTATTTTTTAGAGAAAGCTCTTCTGTAGAACTTGCCATTATGATTAAGGAAGATGGCGGCTTAATCGCTGAAAAGTATAATAAGCCTGAAACTTTGTTTTTTACAAAATGTATTAGCTTTATTGATGCATTCATATGCTATTTTAATTCTTTAATTGAAGGTTCAAAACTAAAGGAAAAGGGAGATGTAATAAAATATCTTGAAAGCATTATAGAAACGAATAGAAGTTGAATCAAACATAACATTATAAAATCTGGTTTTATAAAATTAACAAGGAGGAATTTTATATGGAAGATACAAAAATTAAATTTAAGCCTTTAAAGAAAAATGTAAAGACTGAAAAATTAAAAAGCATTAAAGCAAAAATTGCTTTGGGCTTAGTTTTAAGTTTATCCCTAATCTTTTTTATTATATTTGTGGTTAGCTCCAGATTGTCAGTAAGAGTCTTGAAAGAGCAGATAACAGAAGATATGGATGTTATTACTAGACAAGTAGCAGAAAAGGTTTACAATGAAAAGTTATATAACGAAGAAATAGTAAAGGAAGTTGCTCAAAACCCTATGCTTTATGATGACGAGTTTGACGAGAATACAATTATTGATTTTTTTGAAGCAAATTCTAAAGAAAATGGCTTTGAACTCTATTTTAAAGTGGACAAATATGGCAACGGGGTAAATCTTGATAGGGATGCTGCAAAATTTAATGTTGCCGATGCCGATTACTTTAAAGAGGCCATGGATAAAAATACTTATACCAGCGACATAATAGATGATGTTGTTTCCGGTGGCAAGATTATGGTTATCTCTACTCCTTACTATGACCTTTATAATGGAAAATTTATGGGAGTCTTTGCAGCCATTAAAAAGATAGATTATATTTCAAAGTTATGTAGTGAATTTAAATGGGGTGAAACGGGGCAGGTTGCAATATATAATAGGAATGGTGCAGTTATAGGACATGCAAATCATGCCTTGGTAGAAGAGGGCTTTAACATAATTGAGGCCGGAAAGAAAGACCCCGGACACAAAAAACTCAGCGACTTTTTTACTGAGTCAATAAATTCTGATACAAGTTCTTTTGGCGAGTATGAGTTGCGTGGTGTTAAGAGGGTGGGTACAGTTTATAATCTTCCGGGCAGTGATTATGTAGCTCTTTTAGCAATGGATAAAAAGGAAATCTTCCAAGAATTAACTCGGTTGCAACTGATTTTGGGGGGCTATCTTGGTGTTTTCTTACTTTTGGTTCTCCTTGCGGCATATTTTAAGTTGGCAACTCCTGTTGCAGATGTCTTTAATAATCTTAAAACAGACTTGGAACATATTGCTAATTATGATTTATCCAAAAATCCAACAATTGATTATTCCAATAGAGAGGATGAGGTTGGCCGTATTTTCAACTCTACATTACAGGTTAAGAATAATTTGTTTTCAATTATTTCTCAAATTTCAGCCCATGCACAAAACACTGCTGCCACTGCAGAAGAGTTAACAGCAACAGCTCAAAGTGCAGCAGATTCATCCCAAGAAGTTGCCGGTGCTGTAAATAATATAGCCGAAGGTGCAACAAGCCAAGCCATGGACACAAGCTCTGCTGCAGAGGAAATTCATGAAATCCAAGAGTTGCTTAATGAAGTCGCTAACTTAACAGAGGAACTGAACCGGTCAATGGCCAGCATTAATGAAAAAGAAGACTTGGGCAGAAGTTCTTTAGGACTGCTTATGGATATTACAGAGAAGAACAATGGAGCCTCCAGACAAATGGGAGATATTATGACCGAAGCTAATAAAGAGGCCGATAGAATAGCCAATGCCAGCGAAATGATTCAATCCATTTCTGACCAGACCAATTTGCTTGCTTTAAATGCTGCAATTGAGGCAGCCAGGGCAGGTGATGCCGGCAGGGGCTTTGCAGTTGTTGCCGATGAAATTAGAAAGCTGGCTGAAGAATCTGCCGTTTTTTCAAGCGAAATAAAGGTAATTATCGAAGAACTAAAAA
>JAAYNG010000047.1 GCA_012520935.1 Tissierellia bacterium
AAGAGGGTTCTTTAAGGTGTGATGTTAATATCAATGTTGTGGATAACAATTCAGGTAAAAAAACTAATATTACAGAAGTAAAAAACTTAAATTCTTTTAGTGCTGCTGTGAAAGCTATGGAATATGAGGAGAAAAGACATAGGGAATTACTTGAAAAGGGCGAGAATACTGAGAAAGAGACTAGAAGATGGGATGATGGGCTCAATGAAACAGTTTTGATGAGAAAGAAGCTCATTGCAACAGATTATAGATATGTTCCAGAAGGTGATATTCCTCCAATTTTTGTTCCACAAGAATGGGTTGATAAGATAAAAGAATCTCTACCAGAATTACCTGATGCTAAAAAACAAAGGTTTATGGACGAGTATTCACTGTCAGAATATGATGCAAAAATCCTATCTTCGACCATCGAAATATCAAAGTTTTTTGAAGAAGTATTAAAAACACAAAATGACTCCAAGCTTGTAGCCAATTGGGTAATTGGTGAAGTATTAAGGATTTTGAATGATAAAGAAAAAGAGATTAATGAGCTTTCACTTGAACCGATTGAGCTTTCTAAGCTTTTAGACTTTATAAAAGAGGATAAGATAAATAACAATACTGGTAAAAAAGTATTGAAAGAAATGGTTGATACAAATAAGTCTGCTGAAGAAATAATTAAAGAAAGAGGCTTAATCCAAATCAGTGACGAAAGTCATATTAAGGAGGTTGTTGATAAGGTTATAGCAAATAATCAACAATCTGTTGAGGACTTTCATAATGGAAAGGACAGGGCCCTAGGTTTCCTAGTTGGCCAAGTTATGAAAGAGATGAAAGGAAAAGCAAACCCTAAAATTGTTAATGAATTAGTAGCAGAAGCTTTGAAATTACAATAGGATTAAAAACATATTAACATAGGGTTATTTCGTTGACTTTATTTAAATAGCAAGATAGTATTGACAGTAGAGAGAATTATGACAAAATAAGGAGGAAACATGAAACGGATTTTATATTTTTTGATGGTAGCTATTATTTTTATAACATTTAGCTTTAATACTTTTGCAGCAGGTAATGAATTTAATATTAGAATAAATGGAAAAAATTCAAAGGTTAAAGAGGTTGGCGTGTTAGTTGATGGACAGATCTTAAAGTCCGAAGTTCCTTCTTTTGTATTAGTGGATAGGACTCTTGTTCCTATAAGATTTATTTCTGAGAATTATGGGATGAATGTAGAATGGGAAAACACTACAAAAGCTGCTACTATTACAGGAAAAGATAAAAAAATTATTTTAAAAATAAATTCAAAAGAAGTTTTAGTAAATGGTACAGTAAAGACTCTTGATGACAACTCTATACCTAGGCTAGTGACCTTCCCTAATGGAGATACAAGGACTATGGTACCTCTAAGATTCATTTCTGAAATTATGGGATTTGCAGTTGACTGGGATGGTCAAACTAGGCAAGCGATTGTTACTTCTAGAAACACACAGAATATAAATACTCCAATAGATAATGTATATTCCGACAATGAAATAGTAGAGATCACATTATCTGATGTGGAAAATAATGTTGAGAAATTGAACATTATTACCTCAAGTAAAATTAAATATCAAGAAAATTACTCGGAGTTTGACAATAGGCTTTTTATTAATATTGAAGGATATCGAGATGGAGTGTATTCCAAAGATTACTTAAAAAAGATATATGAAAGCAATAATTCCTATATACAGGATATAGAGTTAAAGGAATATAAAGGCGAAAAGTCGATTTTACAAATAGTAATTACTTTGAAAAACAAGACAAAATATGTAATATCTGAACCAGTTTCTAATAATGGACTAGAAATTACATTTGGAAGTTTTATTGGACCTCAGCCCCTTCAAGTAAAAGATGAAAGCGAGGATGCTTCATCTAAGGATCTAATTCTAAAGGTTGCAAAACATACTATAGATAGGGTCGTAGCTGAGAGAGAAGGAATAAGGATTGTTGGAGCAGCTGGTGCAGACTTTAATACTATTGAATTAAAAGATCCAAGCAGAATTGTATTAGATTTTATGTATACAAAACTTTCTGGCAAAAATGAACAAATCAATTTTAATATGGGATTTATAGAAAATGTAAGAGTTGCACAGTTTAGTCCAGATAAGAACTATGAGCCAGATGACATAATAGTAAGGCTAGTGCTGGATATTAAAGAAGGTATAATTAGTCCAGAACTAAAGTTTGAAGTGGAAGGCAATGATTTAATAATTAAACCGAAAGAGAGTGTATGGGATGTTTTGAGTTATCAGTCTTTTGGAACCCACTCACTTTTCGAAGTACCTTTATTAGAAAGTAGCGAATATAATGTTTATTTTGACAATAATTTAAAGGCTTTAGTAATATCTGTTCCTGAGTATAGCATTAAGGCTAAAGACCAGTCACTAGAAATATCAGATGCCTTGTTGAAGGATGTAATTATTCAGACGGATGTAGGTAGAAAAAATATTTATTTGACCTTTAGAAGAAATGTCGAGTATAGTGTTCTTAGCTTAAGACCAGAAGATAAGAGTGTAAAATTAAGCTTTAAAAGAATTTCATCTACAAAGCCTCAAGACTATTTAATAGTTTTAGACCCAGGACATGGTGGATATGACCCTGGAGCAATTTCTGTAAATAATAGAAACGAGAAAGATGTAAACTTTGCTGTTTCTACTATGGTTAAAGATAGGTTACAAGCAAGGGGTTATAATGTTTCTATGACTAGAGAAGATGATACAGGCTTAGGTTTATATGACAGGCCAAGAATAGCTAATGAGCTTTTTCCAGATGTTTTTGTAAGTATTCATGCCAATAAGATAAAGGGAAAACCAGATGTAAATGGTATAGAAGTTTATTATTATAATGAAGATAATAGTGTTGGTAGGGAAGACCAAAAGTATCTATCTGATTATATTTTAGAAGAAACAGTAAGAAGGACTGGGGCTAGAAATAGAGGAGTTAAATCAAGAAGTTATGTTGTTGTGAAATATACAAATATGCCGTCGTCTTTAATTGAGTTAGGTTATCTTTCAAATTATCAAGAAGAAGCTAAATTATATGATAGGTCATATCAGGAAAAGCTAGCCGATGGAATTGTAGAAGGGATAGTAAGATATTTAAACGATTTTAAATAATAATAGTAAAGATTATAAGCGGTGAAAAATCACCGCTTAAGTTTTATGATAATAAAAAATAGAGGTGTTTATGAACAAAATAATTGTTGGAAGTGGGAATAAAAATAAAATTAAAGAAATAAAAGAAATTTTGAAAGATTTTGATTTTGAGATTATAGGAAAAAATGACATAGGTATTGTAGATGAGGCAGATGAAAATGGAGAGAGCCTAGAAGAAAATAGTTTAATAAAAGCTGAATTCATCAAAAGTAAGGTGAATAGTATGGTTATTGCTGAAGATTCGGGACTTTTTGTAAGAGCATTAAATTGGGAACCAGGTGTACATTCTTCAAGGTATTCTGGAGAAAATTCTACAGATGAAGAAAACAATAAACTGCTTCTTGAAAAACTTACTGGTAAGACTGATAGATATGCGGAATTTAGAACAGTTTTAACTTTAATTGATGATGAAGGGATACATGTATTTAAAGGTTATGTTAAGGGGAAAATTATTGAGTCAGAAAAAGGCAAGAATGGCTTTGGTTATGATCCACTGTTTATGCCGGAGGGTTATGAAAAATCTTTTGGTCAATTAGATGACATAACAAAAAATTCAATTAGCCATAGAAACATGGCCCTACAGAATATGCTAATATATTTCAAGGAGAAAAAATGCTAGTACATGTACTTTCTGACACCCATGGAGAAATAAAATCTTATATAAAAAAGATTAGTTCATCTGCAAGGCCAGAATTAATTTTACATTTAGGTGATTATGTTGAAGATGCAGGACAAATAAGGGAAGGAACACAAATTATTACCTATGATATTAGAGGTAATAATGACTTTATGAGAACTGATGTGCCCATGGAAAGACTTATTGAGATTGAACAAAAAAAATTCTTATTAGTACATGGTCATCTCGAAAATGTTCATTTTGGATTAGATAAACTATATTTTAAAGCCTTATCGATGGAAGCAGAATATGTTTTATTTGGACATACTCATATCCAATTAGATGTGGAATATAATGGGATTCGTTTTTTGAATCCAGGAAGCATTTCTAGACCAAGAAACAGAAATGGAAAAAAGACCTTTATTTCTATGAGAATAAAAGATAAGTTAGAAGTAGAATTTATTGAGTTATAATAATATAATATTAACAAAAGCAGATAAGCCTATTAAAGTTTGTCTTCTTTTGCTATTTCAATTAGTATTTGATTTTTGTACCAGTACCATTATTAAATGCTTGACTAGCTTTTTCTAAAGATGTAATTATAGCTAAACCATCCTTCCTTTCTTTCAAAAAAGCTAAACAAGCTTCAACTTTTGGCAACATAGAACCTTTTTTAAAATGACCTTCTGATAAGTACTTTTCAGCTTCATTTACAGTCATTGAATCTAAATCTATTTGGTTTGGAGAATTGAAATTTAAAGATACTTTATCGACAGCAGTTAATATTAGCAATACATCTGCATTTAAATCGCTGGCGAGTTTAGCACAAGACCTATCCTTATCTATTACAGCAGCAACCCCTTCTAGCTTATTTCCTTCATCAACTACTGGCACTCCACCACCACCAACTGTAATAACGATATTATTTTTAGACACTTCCTTTATAATAGGAAGTTCAACAATTTTAATAGGGATAGGTGAAGGAACAACCCTTCTATAACCTCTACCAGAATCTTCAATAAAGGTATAAGCATTTTCTTTTGATATTAATTCAGACTCCTCTTTCGAATAAAATGCACCGATTGGTTTAGTAGGCT
The DNA here is from genome assembly GCA_012520935.1 of Tissierellia bacterium. GTDB lineage: Bacteria > Bacillota > Clostridia > Tissierellales > Peptoniphilaceae > JAAYNG01. The sequence continues at coordinate 4,887 of JAAYNG010000047.1, forward strand.
TACTAAAAGCCTCATCATTTTTATCAACAATAACTTGTGTTATCAATGTTACACATGACCTATTAATGTTTAAAATTCTAAGTTCATTTGCTATGGCTTGTTGCAAATGGTAGCCAATATAACCTTGACTCATGGCTCCACATTCAGGAAAGGGCATGGAAGAAGCAATGGCATTATTGTTTCCAGCATACTCCATGGCTAAATTTATCATACCTACTTGAGGTCCGTTGCCATGCCCTATTATTACTTCATGACCTTCCTTTACCAAATCTACAATTGATTTTGCTGTGTGCCTGACAAGCTCAAGCTGTTCTTGAGGAGTATTACCAAGCGCATTTCCACCCAAAGCTACAACAATTTTCATAAAATCACTCCTATCAATAAAGAATATTTTTTTCTCGGGTTATTATATCACTAAAGTTATTAACTGAAAATATTTTTTTAATCAATTTTAAATCAAAAAACTTTCAAAAAAGAGTTGACAATAGAGAATAGTATTGTTAAGATATGGATTGTCCTTTTTAAAGGGAATGTAAAAAGAATATCAAAAATAATTTAAAAAACCAGTTGACAAAGCAGTGAGAA
>JAAYNG010000048.1 GCA_012520935.1 Tissierellia bacterium
AAGCCATATTAAAAGAGGTATTAATCCGTATCTTATTTCAATAGACAGTTTATTAAATTTTTTTATCACTGGAATATCTTTAATTTTTTCATAATTAAGGAAAAGGGCAAATAATCCAACTATAAGGGCAGATACTATCGCAAATGCTGCTATTAGCTCACTAACCCTTCCATGAATATAATTTCTAATCAGATAGTCTTCTTCAAACCTTTTTAAGCTTTCTGGAAATTCCCCATTACTAAAATCCATTCGTAAGGCTTCAAAAATCTCCCCTGTACCATATCTTAAAATGCTTGCATATAAGACAATGGCAATTAATACAACAAGACCTATAAAGATAAAGATTGGCCATGAAGATTTTTTCTTTTCTATTATTTCTTTGACTTCTAATTCTTCAGATATAGTATTTAAATTATTTTCCATCATCCTTCCCCCTTTCAAACTTATATCCAAGTCCCCAAACTACCTTTAAGTATTCAGGATTTTTTGTGTCTATTTCTATCTTTTCCCTTATTCTTCTAATGTGTACTGTTACCGTTTCTGGATTGATAGCAGGCTCGTTCCAAACATGTTCATAAATCTCATCAATGGAAAAGACGACTCCAGGATTTTCCATTAAAAACTTTAGAATGTTTAACTCTATTGGTGTGAGTTTAACCTCTCGCCCTAGAACGAACACTTCCTTAGTAAGTAAGTTTATAGAAACTCCATTGACACTTAAGACATCTTCGGTTTCTTTCTCGACAGGCCTTGTCCTCCTAAGGACAGAGTTAATCCTTGCAACAAGCTCCATAGGATTAAAAGGTTTAGTTATATAATCATCAGCACCAATGTTTAATCCATTTATCTTATCTATGTCCTCCGATTTGGCTGTAAGCATAATAATTGGAATATCAGAAAATTCTCTAATCTTTTTAGTGGCTTTAATCCCATCCATTACAGGCATCATAATATCCATAAGTATCAAGTCAAAGTCTTCTTTTTCTATTATTTCTATAGCTTCTTTTCCGTTTTGTACCTTTTCTGATTCAAAGCCCGAACTATTCAAATATATATTAATGGATTCAGCAATATCCAAATCATCTTCTGCTATTAATATCCTTTTCATTTAATCACCTCGAGAAGATTATAGCACAGACTTCTTAAAAAAATTCTTAGAAAGTATTAAAAATTCCTTAAGAACTTTATTTGATAATACTTTTATGCTAAAATATCCTTGAGGTGAGAAAATGGAAAACATTTTTAATATACTTTCTTCAGTGTTCAAATATATTTTCATAGTAGTTGTATATTCTTTTATTTTTAGGATACTGAAGTTAATTTACTTAGATATATCTACTATGGACCTTGGCGTAGAAAGGGAAGAGGCCTACCTTAAACTTTTGAACAAGAGGGTTTCTATTCCATATAAGGTAAAGGAATATTATTCCTTGGGCGATGGCCTTAGCTTTGGCAGGATGGGTGATAATGATGTGATTTTGGATGACCAGTTTATTTCTAAACACCATGCTAAAATTGTCAAAGACGAAGGCTTTTACTTCCTAGAAGACTTAGATAGTTCAAATGGGACCTTTTTAAATGGAAACAAGATAGGAGATGTGGCCAAGCTAAAAGATGGGGACAGGATTGGAATGGGGGCACTTCAATTCATATATTTGGAGGGCGACAATGACTAGTTTTAAATATTCTCTTCGTTTTTTTGCCTGTGAATTGCTTGTCTTAATATTTCAGTTAATGGCTTTGGCCCTTTTGTTTTTCAGTGGCGATGAATTGATTATAACTAAGGAGATTACTTTTTATGCAGGCTTAATTCTGGTCCTCTTTATCGGACGAAGGCTCTTAAGACGAGTTTCCAAGGGAGATAATTATATTTATTTAATTACTGAACTTCTTGTCACAATTGGAATAATGACGATTTACAGGCTAGATAAAGAATCGGGTATGAAGCAAGGTGTTTGGCTAGTAATATCAATATTTGCCTACTTTGCTGTATATTCTTTTTTGAAGCTTTTTAGAAATCCACAAAAGTATTTTTACCTATACATTATAGTTTCTTATGCCTTGTTTTTTTTAACTCTTATTTTAGGAAACAGGATAAAAGGAGCAGTCAACTGGATTAACTTCGGGATAATAAGTTTTCAACCGGCTGAACTCACAAAGATATTACTTGTCTTCACCTTGGCATCCTACTATAACAATAAGGATATTGCTAAAATTCAAGGAAAGGACAAGTATAATAGTCAAGTAGAAAAGTGGGGGGCTTATTTTATTAGCTTTTTAGTCTATTCCTATATTGGTCTTTTATTTTTACAGAGAGACCTTGGTATGGCAGTTATATTTTTTATTGTGTTAATGACCATACAATATGTCTATGAGGATGATAGGAAGGTCCTTTTGATGAACACAGGTGTAGCTGCCTTTGGAGCCTTGCTTGGAGTTAAATTATTTAACCATGTAAGGGTGAGGATTGATGCCTGGCTTGACCCATTAAAATATGTAGACGGAAAAGGTTATCAGATTACCCAATCTCAAATTGCCATATCAGAAGGAGGGCTTTTTGGTACAGGTGTGGGCCTGGGCTATCCTTATTTTATTCCTGCAGCAGAAACGGACTTTATCTTTTCTTCAATTTGTGAGGAGATGGGTCTTTTTATGGGTGTCGCCATTGTTCTTATGTTTTTAATCTTGGTATATAGGGGGGTAAAGATTGGACTTATGGTCAAGGACAAGTTTTTAAGGATACTTTCCATAGGTCTGTCTGCCATGCTTGGTTTCCAAGTAATAATAATACTCGGAGGGGTAATAAAAATGATACCTATGACAGGAATTACCTTACCCTTTGTAAGCTATGGCGGGTCTTCTCTTTTAATGACCTACGTACTAATTGCAATCCTTCAATATGTATCAGACGAGGCGGTGGAAGACAATGCTTGATAAAAAGAGAATAATTAGACTGTTAATTTTTTTATGTGCCCTCTTTGTGTCAGTAATAGTTTATTTAAATGTTTATTACTTCATTAAAGGAGACTCTTTTAAAAAGTTATCCTATAATAGGAGGTCAATTGCTGCTGAAAATAAGATTTTACGGGGGAGCATTTATGATAGGAATGGTCAAGTTTTAGCCTATACAGAAAAGGCAGGAGGGGAGAGGCAGTACAATTATCCAAAAACCTACTCTCATATTATAGGCTACTCTAATAGGGAATATGGGAAATCTGCATTGGAAAGGGAGTATAATCAAACTTTATTGGGTATAGATGGTTTAAGTCTTGACGATTTGCTAAAAGTGAGGGATAATAGGGAAGGAAAATCTATCAAACTTACTATAGACCATGACTTACAATATTATGCAAGGGAGAGGTTGTTGGAGAAAAAGGGGAGTATTATTGCTTTGAATCCAAAGACAGGAGAAATCCTTGCCATGGCTTCTTATCCTGACTTTAACCCTGCAGACTTGGTAAATAGTTGGAAGGATATTATAGAAAGGACAGATTCACCACTTTTGAACAGGTCAACACAAGGCATGTATGAGCCGGGCTCTGTCTTTAAGGTAATCACATCCAATGCCTTAATTGGAAGAATAGACATAGAAGAGAAGTATCACTCAACAGGCACAGAGAAAATTGATGGCTATGACTTTAGAGATGCCAATAGGGAAGGATATGGCGAATTAAACTTAAAAGACGCCTTTGTTATTTCATCGAACACATACTTTACCAATAGGGTACAAAGAATAAGTGGTGTGGAACTTGGGAAGTCTGCTGATGATTTTTACTTTAACAGGGATATTCCTTTTGACTTGCCTGTAAAAAAATCAGTCTTCGATTATAACAAGTTGTCAAAGGTTGAACTATCTGCCTCTGCAATAGGTCAGGGAAAGATATTAACAACGCCTATGAATATGGCTGTGGTTGCCAGCCTAATAGCCAATGACGGAGAATTTGTACAACCAACACTAATAAAGTCAATAATTAATCCCAATGGCAAAGAGGATATAAGAAAGCCAATTAGGAAGGCGACAGACCTTGATCCAAAAAAAATGAATATGATTACAGATATGATGGTTGAGACTGTGGAAAAGGGAACAGGCAAGGGAGCAAGGATAAAGGGCATAAGGGTGGCAGGTAAGACAGGAACCGCTGAGAAGTCAAGGAATAAGACTAATGCATGGTTTATTGGATTTGCTCCGGCAGAAGACCCAGAAGTGGTAGTCTGTGTATTAATAGAGGATTCTAAGTCAAGTGGTGGGGTGGAAGCTGCACCAATTGCTAGAAATATTATACAAAGAGCCTTAAATAATAAATAAGAAAGAGGGAAGTTTATGGACAAATTTAAGACAAAAGAAAGAATAGAGATTGAAGAAAAGTACAAATGGGATGTATCAAAAATTTTCAAGTCAGATGCTGATTGGGAAAAGGAACACTCATCCTTGAAAGAAGATGTTAAGGAAGTTCTAAAATACAGAGGGAAATTAACAGAATCTTCAAAGACCTTATTAGAAGCTCTGAAGCTATATATGAGCTTGGGTGAGAGACTTGGGAAGATGTATGTATACTCAAGCCTTAGACATGATGAAGACAATAGAGAGCCCAAGTACCAAGAGATAAATAAAAAAGCTATTTCTCTTTTAACAGAGGCCCACTCTTATTCTTCATTCTTATCTGCAGAATTAGTAAAGGAAAATCCTGAAACAATTAAGAAGTACCTAAGTGAAAATGAAGAATTAAAACTATATGAAAAGTTTTTAGATAATATTTTAAGAAATAAAGAGCATATCCTTTCAGAAAGTGAAGAAGAAATCCTTTCAAAAATTTCTGAAGTAAATGATAATGCATCATCTATTTATTCTATTTTTATGAATGCAGACATCAAATACCCTATGGTCAAGGTAGAAGGTGGTGGAGAAGTAGAGTTAACTTCAGGCAACTACACTGTTATTGTTGAATCTAAGGATAGGGATGTTAGAAAGGGAGCCTTTGAGGCAAAGTATAAGACAATAAATTCATATATCAATACTCTTGGGCAAACCCTAGCAGGAGAAGTAAAGAAAAATGTAGTAATGGCAGATATCAGAAACTTCAAGACGGCAAGAGAAGCTGCCTTATTTGAAAACAATGTTCCTGTATCTGTATATGATAGCCTGCTTGAGTCTGTCCATAAAAATATTGGTGGCTTACATCGTTTTATGGACTTAAGAAAGAGATTAATGGGCTATGATGAACTTCATATGTATGATATTTACACACCAGTCTTGGGAGATGTTGAAATGAATTTCACTTATGAAGAGGCAAAGGAAATCATACTGGATGCATTAAAACCACTTGGAGAAGAGTATCTTGCTGCCCTTAAAGAAGGTTTTGAAAATAGGTGGGTGGATGTTTTTGAAAATACAGGTAAAAGGTCAGGAGCTTATTCATCAGGAACATATGGGACAGACCCCTATATACTTTTAAATTACCATGGGACTTTGGATAATGTGTTCACTTTAGCCCATGAGTTGGGACACTCAATTCACAGCTATTTCACCAGGAAAAATCAGCCGTATGTCTATGGAAATTATCCAATCTTCCTTGCAGAAGTTGCTTCTACCTTGAATGAAAACTTACTGGTAGATTACTTTCTTAAGAAAGAACAAGACCCAGCTAAGAAGAGGTTTATAATTAATCAATTCTTAGATACAATTCGTGGAACACTGTATAGGCAAACTCAATTTGCAGAATTTGAAAAGAATATACATGAATATGTTGAAGCAGGTGGAGCTATTACTCATGAATATTTATCTGAAGAATATTTTAAATTAAATAAGTTCTACTATGGCGACAGCATAGTTTCAGATGATGAGATTAGACTTGAATGGGCAAGAGTCCCACACTTCTACTACAATTTCTATGTATTCCAATACGCTACAGGAATCTCTGCTTCCATAGCACTTTCCAATAAGATATTAAAAGAAGGGGAGCCAGCATTAAATAAATATCTGAACTTCTTAAAAGGTGGCTCATCAGAATATCCGGTTGAGACACTTAAGAGGGCAGGGGTAGACATGACAACAACAGAGCCGGTAGACAGTGCATTGAACTTGTTCAACGAAATGATAGATAAGTTTGAGGAATTGATGTAATACTAAAAAAATATTACTTGTTATTTTATGGGAATTTGGGTATAATATAGCTAGGCAATAAAGTCGTTTAGTTTTATTGGTTCACAAAAAAACCGAGGTTTTGCAGAACCTCGGTTTTTTATTGCTTAGGCTAGCTGTCTTCTTCATCTCTGTCTAGCCATTTGCAGGTATAATGAGCTATTATACCTGCCATGACAGAAATGATAAAGTCGTTTAGTGCATTCACTGGCTCACCTCCCTCCACTGCAGGAGTGCCGACAGCTTTTATATTTTAACAGATTTAATAACTTTTTTAAACTCTTTTATTATCAATAGATTTAACTTTATTATCAAATAAAAAAATGGTCAGATATTATATTATCCAACCATACTTATTTTTTATAAGAATTTATCCTTAAGATTATTCCAATAAGTTTCCTTAAAGAAGGTAACTTTTTTTATAGTTTTACTTGAAATTGTACTTTCAATTTTTTCAATATTATTAAAGGTATGCTCCATCCCGTCTAAAAGGATATTGACAGAACTGGAATATTTCCTTTCCGGATATATACCAATCACTGTTTCCCCTGCAACCACACATGAGTTCAATAAAGAACGGTAGGCCTTTGAGCTTATAGGTGAAAGTGGAGTTAATTGCATAGTATTTAAACTGGGATGAATAATGGAGCCACCAGATGAGAAGTTATATCCTGTACTGCCTACAGGTGTTGAAACAATCAGTCCATCCCCAGAAAAGTTTTCCAAATGGTTATCATCTATAAAGACTTTTAGATGTATTACCTTGGAATTTAACCCTTTTATGGCTATTTCATTAATTGCTAACATGGAAAACTCTTCTTTATTAGTGGTAATTTTTGTTTCCAGTAGGGCAAGCTCCTCCACATAATAGTTTTCAAGCAGGTAATTTTTTAAAAAGATGTCTATATTCTCAGGCAAGATTTCTTGAAAAAAACCAAGATTTCCAGTATTAATTCCAATAAAAGGAATATCAGAGAAGTTACTTCTGTGGACAGCTCTAATAAAAGCCCCGTCACCACCTATACATATATTGAGCTCTGCATCCTCAGAATAATTTGCTTTTGGAATAAAACCATATGTTTTTAAACTATCAGATAAGGTATATTGAGTTTTCTTTGATTCTAAGTTATTATTTGATATAATATTTATTATTCTACTCATGATAGAATTATATAACGGAAATTAAATAAATACAAGAAAAAGGAGCTAGCTTTGGAAAAAATTTTTTATATAATTGAAAAAGATATGTTAATTGAAGACTTTTTTGAAGAAATAGAAATTTCAAGGAGGTTTTTATCAAGACTATTCAGAGAGAAGCATATTAAAATCAATGGCAAGGATTCAAAAAAGAATTTAGAACTAAAAAAGGGCGACAGGATAGAAATATTTATAGAGGATGAAGTTTCGGAAGTAGAGCCTGAAGATATGGACTTGGATATTGTATATGAAGATGAGGACCTTATTGCAATAAATAAGCCAACCTTTATGGTAGTCCACCAAACAAAAAATCATTTTGTTGGAACTCTTTCAAATGGAATTCAAAATTATTTTAACAAGATTGGACTGAAAAGAAAGATTAGACTTGTGAATAGGTTAGACAGGGATACATCTGGACTCTTACTAGTTGCCAAGAACTCCTTTGCCCATCAGCAGCTCTCACTTATGAATGAAAGGGAAGAAATAATAAAAGAATACCTGGCAGTGGTTAACGGTATAGTCAAAGATGATGACGGAGTTATTGACTTACCAATTGACCGTCCTTCTGCAAGAGACATAAGACGAGAGATACTTAAAGAGGGAAAAGAGGCACTAACCCATTATAAAGTCCTAGAGAGAATGGAAAATTCTACAATATTAATATTGAGGATAATTACAGGGAGGACCCACCAGATAAGAGTTCACTTAAACCACATAGGGCACCCTATAATTGGTGACTCTCTCTATTTTAAGGAGTCTGAACTAATTAACAGACAGGCCCTTCATTCCTACCATATGAAATTTCAAACTGTGAGGGATAGAAGGGAAGTTGAAATTTTTGCAGACCTGCCAGATGACATAAAGTTCTTGATTAATAGCTTAAAGGGCGAAAGGAATTCAAGCTAATTTTTTCAGTTTCCTTTTTTATTTATTATGTGTTATAATAAACTTTGTTACAGATATTTTTAGGAGGTTCTTATGGACTATAAAATAGTAGTTGATACAGGCGGGGACTTTACACAAGAACTTGTAGAAGAATTAGGTCTTGAAGTCCTTCCGATAATGATAATGGATGATAAAAAAGAATATAGGGATGGGATTGACATTTTTCCAGAAGAGTTTTTTAAGAGGATGAAAGAGGGAACTGTTTTTAAAACTGCCCAAATTCCTCTTTATACATATTTAGAATGTTTTAAAAAGTATGCAGAAAGGGGAGAAAAGGTTATTTGTATAGTTCTTTCTTCAGGGCTCACCAGTGCAATTGAAACAGCAAAACTTGCTGCCAATGCAGTGAGGGAAGAATATCCTGACTTTGACATTAGCCTAGTTGATAGTAAGGCAGCTACAGGAGGGATTATCTTAATAGTAAAAGAACTCTTGAGAAGGAAGGAAGAATTTCCAAAAAAGGAAGATGCCGTACGGTATCTAGAATTTTTAACTTCAAGGATAAGACATTTATTTATTGTTGATGACCTTCAATACTTATACAGAGGAGGAAGACTTTCTAAACTAGGATTTGTAGTTGGTGGTGCCTTAAATGTTAAACCTCTTTTAACAATAACAGAAGAGGGAGAATTAAAGAGCTTTCAAAAGGCACGGGGTACGAAGGCAGCAATTTCTAAAATAGTAGATACATTTGACAAAGATATGGAGGGTATAGACTTTAAAGAATCTTTAATCAGCTTGCTATATGGAGCAGATAAAGACCTTGTGAATATCTTAGAGGAAGAGCTAAGCAAGAGACATGGCGATTTGAACTTGATGATAAGTCAGCTAGGTCCAACAATCGGGGCCCATATTGGACCAGAATTTACAGCTTTAAACTATTTGAAAATGAATCCAGATGAATTTAAAATATAAAAATGATAAGGCCGATATTTTTACCTAAGTATAAAAAAGTGCTGGCAATTTTTAATCGCTAGCACTTTCTAGATATTTAAATTAAACTTCGCAACATCACCACACTTAGTTCGCAATGTACCTAAATTGATTAAATATGACTGTAAAGTCCGTATTAAATCGCAAGTAGGTGCTTTACAAAGGCAATACAAGTAAAGCGGACAGATGTGAAGCTTGATTTTATTTTGCCACTGCTGATGACGGGTAAATTCTCAAACCTTGTTTTTATTTTTCTACTGCAAAGGTTGAATATATAAGACATTTTTGTGTAGTTCCCTTGAAAAATAAATAGTATTATAGTATAATGAGTTAAAGGATATACTGTTTTGTTTGTTTGTTCGCTATAATTCAACCGACAAAATTTATACGGGAGTCCGATTGTACTGGTTGGGATAAAATGCCCTTAGGGGACTTTAGAGTAATTGGTCAGGACACCCACCTGCTTACCGGCGGGGTGAATTATTAGAATTGACGGCACGACGGTATATTTTTTATATTTTTACAAAGTCTCTTTGTCTATTTCTATAAATACATAATTCTTTAAAACCAATAGACTTAGCAATTTCAATCACTTCATCAAAATTTTTCCCAAAGTCAATTTCAACATGGGCATCAGAACCAAAGGTTAAGACCCTGCCACCCATTTCATAATAAAGCTCTAGGGCTTCTTTTTTTGGATGAAAATAGTCAAGTCCTCTACGACGACCAGCAGAGTTAAGCTCAATACCCTTGTCCTTTTTAATTACATTTTCAAAAACTTCAGCCACATAGTCCCTGTAGTCTTTAAATTCTGGCATTCTGGACTTGTCCTTAAAATACCTGTCTATATAGTCAATATGCCCAAGTATGTCAAAGTCATCAAATTCTTTTACACACCTAGCCATTTGTCCGTAGTACCTTTTAAGAACTTCGAGAGGCTCATATTTTTCAGGGAAGCCATCCTTTGCCAAGTCATGGTGTTCCACTGTATGGATAGAGAGCAAAACAAAGTCAAGAGGGTAGGCTTTGGCAATCTTATCATATTTTTCATATAAGCTTGGTTGTACACCAAACTCAGCCCCAATTAAAACTTCAATCTTGTCCCTATATTTATCCCTCAATTCAGACATAGTTTTAAAATATTCATCAATATCGAAGTCATAGTCCTTGTAGTAAATATTGGCATCGTAGTCCAAGTGGTCTGTGAAGCAAATGGCTTTGAAGTTTTTTTCTATAGCAGTCTTAATAACCCCTTTAGGCGATGATTTAGCATCAAATGAAAAGGTAGTGTGTAAGTGAAAGTCGTACATTATATCCTCCTATTCTTCTTCCTTATATTGTAATTTATATAACTTACTGTAAATACCATCTTTTTGAATTAACTCTCTATGTGTACCTTCTTCTGCCAGCCTTCCCCTGTGGATTACAATAATCTTATCAGAATGATGGATTGTAGATAACCTGTGGGCAATGGCTATGCTAGTCCTTCCTTCCATAATCTTTTTCAAGGCATCTTGGATGAGAACTTCAGTTTCAGTATCAATATTAGATGTAGCCTCATCAAGTATTAGTATTTTCGGCTCCTTGGCGAGAGTCCTGGCAAAGGAGAGGAGTTGCCTTTCCCCATTTGAAATTGTAGCCCCAGACTCATTAATAACCTCTTCATACTTATACGGCAGTCTTTCAATAAAGTGTGAAGCATTAACAAACTCGGCTGCTTTCTTTACTTCCTCATCACTTATGGTCTTATCTCCCAGCCTAATATTGTCACTTATAGTTCCCGAGAAAAGAAAGACATCTTGCAGAACAGTACCAATATTTTTTCTAAGTTCAAACTTGTCATAGTCTTTAATATTAACCCCATCAATAAGAATTTCTCCTTTTTGGCACTCATAAAACCTTGTAATCAGGTTGATTATTGAAGACTTACCGGCACCTGTTTCCCCTACAAAGGCAACCTTTTCTCCTGGATTAATGGTAAAGTTCAAGTCCTTTAAAACATAATTCTCCCCCTCATAAGCAAAGGAAACATCCTTGAACTCAATCTTTCCTTGAAGATTAGCCATGCTTACAGGTTCATCAGTATTTTCAATCATCTGATTATCGTCAAGTATGGTAAAAATTCTTTCGGAAGAAGATAGGGCAGATTGTAATATACCATATTTTTCCGTTAAGTCTAAAATTGGCTTAAATAATTTACCAACATATTCAGTAAACATGTATAAAACACCGAAAGGAATTTGTCCCCTCAATACTTCCCCGCCGCCAATATAGATAAGTGCTGCTATGGAAAGGGACCTTAAGATTTCAACAGTTGGACCGAACATGGCATTAGCCCTAACCTCAGCCCTATTTAATTGGAGGTAGCTTGAGTTATCCCTATCAAATCTTTCATATATTAAGTCTTCCTTTTTGAAAACTTGGATAGTCTTCATACCCATGATGTTTTCATTTAGGGAAGAGTTTATCTTTGCAAGGACAGCCCTGCCTTCCCTGTAAACAATTCTTACTCTTTTTCTGAATACCAGTGCTGCTACCAAGATAATAGGTAGGACTATAAGGCTAATTAGGGTAAGGAAGACGTTTTGAGAAAGCATTATGATAATAACGCCCAAGATAATAAAGATATCACTTAAGGAACTCACAAGCACGCTGGTGAACATATCGTTTAGATTTTCTATGTCATTTGTCACCCTTGTAACAAGCCTTCCCACAGGATTTTTATCAAAATAAGCAACAGACCTGCTCTCAATATGTCTAAAGACATCCTCCCTTATTTTAAAGATAATCTTTTGACCGGTAACGCTAATTATATATTCTTGTAAAATTGCAAAAACGAACACACCAAAAATAGTTATAAAGAAGACTAATGCAATCCTTTTTAAACCTGCTATGTCCTTTGCTCTAAAAATATTATACTCTTCTTTATTTACCTTCTCTCTCTCGGTTAATGGTGAATCAACTTCTCCAAAGTAATAGCCGTCTTCGTGGGCGATTAAGTTATACTTAGTTCCTTCCTCGTCATCTGCTGCCAGCCTGTAAAAATTTCCCCTGTAAGCCAAGCTTGACCCAGCCTCCTCACTTTGAACTAGGGGGGCAGTATAGCCTGTCAAGTAATCATCAATGGCTGTCTTTATAAGGTACGGTCTTAGAAGGTCTAGAAAAGACCCTACTAACATGGCAATTACTGCTAAAATTAAAATACCAACATAAGGTTTAGCATATTCCAACAAACGGAAGAGTAGGTTAGTCCCTTTTTTAATGTCTATGGAGTCATTGTGCATTTCTTCCATTGTTAAGCCTCCATTTCCTCTATAATTTTTTCTAATTGTTGCTTATCGTTTAACTCTTTATATAAGCCATTCAATGCAATGAGCTCATCATTATTTCCTCTTTCAATGATTTTTCCATCATCCATAACTAAAATCTCATCAGCATCTTTTACTGTAGAAATCCTATGGCTCACTAAAATAATTGCCTTCTTATCAAAATCATCTTGGAGGTTATTTAAAATTTCATCTTCAGTTTCAGTGTCTACAGCTGAAAAGCTGGAGTCAAAAATTAATACTTCAGGATTTCTAAATAATGCCCTTGCTATGGCTGTCCTTTGCCTTTGACCGCCGGATAAGGTTACTCCCCTTTCACCAAGCACAGTGTCGTATTGGTCAGGAAAGTCTATAATATTTGAGTGAACAGCGGCAGTTTTTGCAGCGGCAACAACATCATCGTGGTCATACTGTCCTTCCTCTGAAAAGGCAATATTATCACCAATGGTCATGGAAAATAGGAAGCTTTCTTGTAAGACTGCCCCGATATCATCTCTGGTTGCCTTAATAGAACATTCTCTAATAGGGATACCGTTAATTAGAATTTCCCCTTGACCCTCTTCCAAGTCGTATAGTCGAAGTAGCAGGTTAATAATTGTAGATTTTCCGGAACCTGTGCTCCCAATAATTGCTAGAGTCTTTCCCCTTTCAAGTGTAAAGCTTATATCTTCTAAGGCTAAATTTTCAGACCCAGCATACTTGAAAGAAACATTCTTGAACTCTATTTTTTCAATGGTCATTTTTTCAGCATTAGGCTGAGGGTCAATGATATCCGGCACAACATCCAAAAGTTCATTTATTCTTTCCATGGAAGCTGACCCCCTTTGGTATTGGCTAATAATCATACCAAAGGCCATCAAAGGCCAGACTAAAAGGTTAAGGTACATAATAGCAGAACTGAAGTCTCCAAGAGATATTGTTCTATTAATTACAGCCCTGCCACCAAACAATAAAATTATAAAAAAACATGAAGCCGACACGAACATAATAAAGGGCCTAAAAAAGGCCTGGTACTTAACCATAGAAATATTTGCATCAAAATTTTTCTTGCTTGCCCTTTGAAACTTGTCTATAAATAATTCATCAGCAGCATTCGCCTTCACTATCCTTATACCGGAAAAAATCTCCCTGGCATCGTCAGAAACTTCACCGAAGGAGTCTTGGACCTGCCTAAACTTGATATGGATTCTCTTGCCATACCAAGCAACGAATATTACAATTATTGGCATAAGTGAAAGGGACAAGAGAGTCAAAGAAAGTCCTAAAGTTTTAAGCATCATACCAATTGATAAGACTATCATCAATGAAGAGTCTACCAAGAGTACGATACCCATGCCAACTGTCATCCTTATGGCATTGACATCGTTGGTTGCAAGGGCCATAAGGTCACCGGCAGAATTTTCATTATAAAAAGTTGGAGTTAATGTTAAAAGTTTTGAAAATATTCTGTCTCTTAAATGGTATTCGGCCTTCCTTGCAACAGAGTGGATTTTAATCCTCCACATAAACCTTCCTGTTCCAATTGAAAGACCACTTGCAATAATTAATAATGCGTATAAAATTATCCCATCACCATCGAGGGTTGTTTGCTGGTAGGCATCTGCAAATGACTTGTATATCATTGGAATTAATAGTTGAAGTATGTCAATAAATATAAGGAAGGCAATCCCTGTAATATATTCCTTCCTATTCTCATATAAAAACTTTTTAAGTGTCTTAAAAATTATCATAACTTCACCTCGATTTAACGATTATACCCCTTATGTAATATAAAAATCAATTCTTTGTTAAATTGTTTTACACAAACCATAAGGGGTATAAAAATTTAAATTATTGGGCAATTTTAAAAAAATTCGTTACTCAAACTTCGCACATCGTCATTGAAAGGGCTTTAGCCCGAAGCAATCCGGTGTCGAAGGATTAAACAAAGTTAATTAAATATCTTCTGGATCGCCACGCTTCGCTCGCGATGACGGTTGAATTCTCAATCTTTATATTGATTTTACAACTTTGAAGTTTGAATTCCTTATTAATACGCCCCTACAAAACTAATAAGAAAGAGATGAAAAAATGACCACTGAAACAAATAAATTTATCAAGGACAGGATAAAAATTTTTGATGAACTTATTGACTTAAGAAATCTATCAAGGGAAAAGAATGTTCCAATTATATCTGACGAGGTTGCCAGCATAATCAGAACAATCTTAAAAGCTAAAAAACCAAAAAGACTTTTAGAGATAGGCACAGCAACAGGCTACTCTTCAATTTTTTTTACCATGTCTTATGAAGATTTAAAAGTCACAACTATAGAAAAGCATTTTGATAGGGCACTTGAAGCAAGAAGAAACATATCTGACTTTAAGATGGAGGAAAGGATAGAAATACTAGAGGGAGATGCTCTAGACCTTATTCCAAAGCTTGACGGCAAGTATGACATCTTGTTTTTAGATGGAGCCAAGTCTAAATACAAGGAGTTTTTGCAAGAAGCCCTACCTTTTTTAAATAATAATGCTATAATAATAGCTGACAATGTTCTTTTTAGAGGGATGGTCGCAGGAGAAGTTGAAACACCAAAAAAACACAGGACCATTGTAACAAAACTAAGGGAATTTTTAGATGAGATAACAAACAAAGAGATTTACACAAGCTCAATACTCCCAATAGGAGATGGGCTTTCCATTAGCGTCTATAAAGGAGAACAAGAATAATGAGAAAAATAGAACTACTTGCACCGGCAGGGGACTTTGAAAAACTAAAGACAGCCATTGATTATGGTGCAGATGCAGTATATCTGGGTGGCGACAGCTTTGGACTGAGAAAGGCTTCAAAAAACTTTAGCCTTGACGAGATAGCTGAGGGGGTAAAATACTCCCATGAAAGAGGAAGGAAAGTTTATGTCACTATGAATATAGTCCCCCACGACAAGGATATGGTTGGGGCAGCTGACTATGCCAAGTCACTTGTAGATGTGGGTGTTGATGCAATAATAGTTTCAGACTTGGGGATGATGTCCCTTTTAATGAGGGAAGTTCCTGATATAAAAATCCATATAAGCACCCAAGCATCTGTCACCAACTATGAAACAGTAATGTTCTATTATAATCTTGGAATTAGAAGGATTGTCTTTGCCAGAGAGTTGAGCCTTGCAGAAATTAAAGAGATTAGGTCAAAAGTTCCGGACGACATGGACATTGAATGCTTTGTTCATGGTGCCATGTGTATATCCTATTCAGGCAGGTGTCTGATTAGCAATTACATGACAGGGAGGGATGCCAACCAAGGGGACTGTGCCCAGGGTTGCAGGTACAAGTATAACTTGGTTGAAGAAAAAAGACCGGGAGAATATTTTCCAATAATAGAAGACGATGAAGGTACCTTTATCTTAAATTCAAAAGACCTTTGTATGCTTCCATATATTCCGGAAATGGTAGATGCAGGTATAACTTCCTTTAAAATTGAGGGAAGGGTAAAGTCCTCCTATTATATAGCAACTGTCCTTTCCAGCTACAGAAGGGCAATAGACGACTTTATTAGACTTGGAGATAATTATAAGTATGACCCAAGCTTAATGGATGAAATTAAGAAGGCAAGCCACAGGGACTTCACAACAGGTTTTTATTTTGGAAAACCGGATGAAAGTGCCCAAAATTATGGGACTTCTTCCTATGTAAGAGGCTATGACTTCATTGGAATAGTAAAAGACTATGATAGAAATACAGGTATTGCAATTATAGAACAGAGAAACAGGTTTTTCCCAGGAGAGGAAATAGAGATTTTTGGACCAAGAGGTTACTATAAGGAAACAATTAATGGGCTTACAGACTTGGATGGAAACCCAAAGGATGTGGCAAACATTCCCCAAGAGTTGGTTAAAATCAAAGTGGATAATGAAGTTCAAGAAAATTATATGCTTAGGAGAAAGAACGAAGAATAATATAAAATATAGTTTAAATTGAGTTAAGTCTATGATATAATACGGTCAAGTAAAAAAATAATACAGATAGTGAAAGGGAATTTAGATGAAAGACTTAAGGAAGTTAAAATTAGGTGAATTATTAATTAAGGCAGGAAAGTTAGATGAGGAAAAGCTAAGTCAAGCTCTTACTTTACAAAAAAAAGTCGGAAGGAAACTAGGGGATGTTTTAGTTTCAGAAGGTTTTATAACTGAAGAAGACATGATAGAAGTTCTTGAATTTCAGCTTGGATTTCCTCATATAGACCTAGACCATTATGCAATAAATCCGGAATACGGAAAATTAATTCCAGAAAATTTAGTAAGAAGATACAATGTAATGGCTGTAGATGAAAAAGAGGGCCTATTAATTGTAGCCATGGAAGACCCTTTAAATATCTTTGCTATTGATGATGTAAAGATGGCCTTGAAAAGAGATATTCAACCAGCTATTACTTCAAAACAAAAATTAAGAAATGCTATTGATAGGTTTTATGGTGGGGCTGATGCTAAAAAAATCGTTGAAGAATTTGAAGATTCTTATTCACCAATAGAAATAGACCTAGCAGAAGATGAAGAAGACCTAGATGTTGCTTCTGCTCCTATTGTAAAATTACTACAAACGATAATAGAGAATGCAATCATACAAAAGGCGTCGGATATCCATATAGAACCACAACAAGATGATGTAAGGGTAAGGTACAGGATAGATGGTGACTTGGTAGAGGTGATGAACCTTGGTAGGAATACCTTAACGGGCTTAACAACAAGGGTTAAGATAATTGGTAGGATGAATATAGCAGAAAAGAGGATTCCTCAAGATGGTCGGGTAGAGATGAGGTCTTCAGGCAAGGACATAGATATGCGTATTTCAACCCTTCCAACAATTTATGGTGAAAAGACAGTAATTAGAATCTTGGATAGGGGTGGCTTCAACTTCTCCAAAGAATCCATAGGCTTTTCCGAAGAAGACATGAAGAGGTTTGACGAGGTTATCACACAGCCCTATGGCATGATTTTAGTAACTGGTCCTACAGGTTCCGGTAAGTCAACCACACTCTACTCTATATTAAAGGAAGTAAACACATCAGAGAGGAATGTTGTTACATTAGAAGACCCGGTTGAGTATAAATTAAAGGGAATCAACCAAGTACAGGTAAATGAAAAGGCAGGCATGACCTTTGCTGCAGGTCTTCGTTCGATACTTAGACAGGACCCGGATGTTGTAATGCTTGGAGAAATTCGTGACGGAGAAACAGCAGAAATAGCTATAAGGGCCTCAATCACAGGACATATAGTATTATCAACCCTCCACACTAACGACTCACCTTCAACAGTTGCAAGACTTGTAGACATGGGGGTTGAACCTTACTTAGTTTCATCTGCAGTGGTAGGCATACTATCCCAAAGACTTGTAAAAAAACTCTGTCCAAGGTGTAAAAAAGAACATGAAGCAACAGAGGTAGAAAAGAGAAGGCTGGGTGTTCCTGAAAATGAATTGCTGAAAATTTTTGAGCCTGTTGGTTGTCCATACTGTAATGGTGGATACAAGGGC
The DNA here is from genome assembly GCA_012520935.1 of Tissierellia bacterium. GTDB lineage: Bacteria > Bacillota > Clostridia > Tissierellales > Peptoniphilaceae > JAAYNG01. The sequence goes on from JAAYNG010000048.1 coordinate 18,049, forward strand.
AGGACAGCTGTTCATGAGCTTATGGTAATGACAGAAGGTATAAGAAATTTAGTTGACAAGGGAGCTACGACTGACGAGATAAGGAAGCTTGCCCTTCAAGAAGGTATGAATACTCTCTTACATTCAGCCTCTCGTTTAGCCATAGAGGGAGTTACATCTTTTGCAGAAGTCATGAGAATCGGATACACTATATAATAAGGTGAAAATATGGAAACTGAAATTATTGAATTGCTCGACCAAGCTACGAAAATGGGGGCTTCAGATATTCATATATCTGTAATGCTACCTCCGGTATTTAGGTTAAATGGAGAATTAATCAAAGCTAATTACGAACCTTTACTTCCAGCTGATACTGAAAGGCTTGTCACCAGCGTTTTAAATGAAAAACAATTAAAGACTTTGGAAGAATTTGGTCAGGTTGACTTGTCCTATTCTGCGCCAAAGATAGGAAGGTTTAGGGTTAATGCCTATATGCAAAGAGGGTCTTTTGGTATGGCTTTAAGGATTATACCTTTGGAAGTCCCAACAATTGATGGACTTGGAAACCCTCAAGTTTTAAAAGACTTGGCTATGTTACCAAGGGGGATAATCCTGGTAACTGGACCTACAGGTTCCGGTAAGTCGACAACACTGGCTTCTATGGTTGACCACATTAATACAAATATTTCAAAACATATTTTAACTCTGGAAGACCCAATCGAGTACCTACATAAGCACAAGTTGAGCATGGTAAACCAAAGGGAAGTGGGGCTGGACTCAGACTCCTTTAGCTTGGGGCTTAGGGCTGCCCTCAGACAGGACCCTGATGTAATATTGGTTGGTGAGATGAGAGATTTAGAAACCATTTCAACTGCTTTGACTGCAGCAGAAACAGGTCACTTGGTCCTGTCAACCCTGCATACAATAGGTGCAGCAAAGACAATAGACAGGGTAATAGATGTATTTGAACCCCACCAACAACAACAGGTAAAAGTGCAGTTTGCATCAGTAATTCAAGCTGTAATTTCCCAACAGCTACTCCCAAGAGAAGATGGCAAGGGAAGGGTTGCAGCCTTTGAAATAATGAGGGCAACCTCTGCCATTAGGAACATGATAAGGGAGGGAAAGACCCATCAAATAGATACAGCCATCCAAACAGGTGGAAAACAATCAATGGTGACTATGGACACCTCATTAATTAAATTGTATAGACAGGGACTAATCTCAAGAAACTCACTGTTACAACAGGCAGTGAACAAGGATTCAGTTTTAATGCAAATCGGGGGAACAATGGATTATTAGTTGAGTTATAAAGGAGGACCTTATGATATTCAATTATAGAGCGATAAATTCACAAGGAGCCTATCAAGAAGGCCAATTTGAAGGTGGGTCTAAGGAAGAGCTAATGGAAATGCTAAGGGGGAACAACCTGATACCTGTTGAAATAAACCAAGATATCACTGCAGGAAGGACAGTAAAAAAGGGAGCTGGAAAGTTCAAGACCAAGGACCTTTCAATTTTTTGTAGACAGTTTGCCACCATGCTCCAAGCAGGTATTGGAATTGTAAAATGCTTAGACATCTTAGAAAAACAGTCAACCCATCAGGGACTAAAGCAGGCATGTGGAGAAATGATGACTTCCGTACAAAAGGGAAATCTTTTATCTAATGCCATGGCAGAACACAAAAATTTGTTTCCCCAGCTACTAATTCAGATGGTTGTAGCAGGTGAAGCTTCTGGTAATCTTGATGTTGTAATGGATAGGTTGGCCATGACTTATGAAAAGGAAGCAAAGATTGAAAACAAGATGGGAACAGCCATGATATACCCAATAGTATTATTAGTAGTCATGATGGTAGTTGTTACTTTCATTTTGATTGTAGTAATGCCTAAGTTTGTTGGAGTTTTTGAAGCAAATAACCAAGAGTTACCATGGAGTACAATGTTTCTTTTAGGAGCAAGCGACTTTCTTGTTGAAAGATGGTATATTGTTTTAGGTGTTATTGTTGTTATTATAGTATTAATTAAGCAGGCTTTAAGTAAAGATGAGGGACGGAGGGCCTTTGATAGTTTTAAGCTCAAGGCACCTTTAATAGGTCCACAATTTAAAATGATTGTAACATCTCGTTTTACTAGGACACTTGCTACACTTTTATCAAGTGGTATAGGGTTGTTAGAAGCGATTAGTATAGTAGGTAGGGTTGTAGGAAACAAGGAAGTTGAACACAGGTTATCTGATGCCAGTGAAGATATAAAGAAGGGGGTTGCCCTTTCAAGGGCCATTTCAGATGTGGATGTCTTTCCTCCTATGGTGGTTTCAATGTTAAAAATAGGTGAAGAGTCTGGTAGTCTGGATACAGTTTTGGAAAAGACAGCAGACTATTATGATGAAGAATTAGATACAGCTATACAGAGGCTTGTAGGTTTAATGGAGCCAGCTATGATTGCTTTTTTAGGTGTAGTAGTTGCTTTTATAGTAATCTCAATTGCATTGCCAATGTTTGGTATGTACAGTATGTATTAAGATTAGAAAACGCCCCTTTACGGGGCGTATTTTTTAAGTTATAGTAGAATAAAATGCTGTTTTATTAAAAGTAGGGGCGGATATTATCCACCCGAACATTTTAAAGGATATAATAAATGACCTGAAAGATAGACCTAAGCTGTAGTGGCGGTAATCTACCGCCCGTACATCTAAAAAGCTATAATCAATTATCGCGTGGCTATCTAGTGTCAATAATCTGACCCAAATCTCGTCATTGCGAGGCTCGAAGAGCCGTGGCAATCCAGACCCACGAAGCCTTTCCCAAACAAAAACCTATTCCACAAATAAATCTTTCTCTTCAGGATGTTTTTCCAGCCACTTTTGAGCATAAGAACAAGTAGGCATCAACTTTGCATCTTCTTCCTTTGCCCAGTCAATCAACTCTCTCATCAGCTTATCAGCAACCCCTTGCCCCCTAAGAGATTCATCCACAAAGGTGGACTTTACATTGTAAACTCCATCCCTCTCCTTTGGAAACATTATATGGGCAATCTTATTATTATTTTCATCTAGTTTTTGAAATGAAAATCCTTTTTTTACGAATTCAGACATAATAATTCCTCCTTAATTTTAATATTACATTAATATCTTTTAAAGCAGGGGCTGACACAAAAGTCTAAAATTAATAAACTTTGCCATTGTTTGTAGGGGTGGATATTATCCTCTCATTCCTTAGAAAGGCTATAATTAAATCTTTTTAAATTTTCAGAAGGATGGTATCCTCCTACTACGAATTAAAAAAACAATTCTTTTGAGTCAGCTCCGCTTATCTAACTATATATATTATATCCAATATATATCCAACTAAACAAATAATATCTTACTTGCAATGTTAAAATAAACCATTAGAGTTATAGCATCAACAATAGTTGTAATAAAAGGAGAAGCCATGATTGCAGGGTCAAAGCCAAGTCTTTTTGCAAGCAGTGGAAGGTTTCCACCGACGAGCTTTGCTATGGAAACACATACTACTAAGGTTAGGCAAACTGTAAGGGCGACATCAACTCCAACCTTTGAAAAAAATACTAACCTCAAAAAGTTTACAGTAGCTAGTGCAATACCAACAATTAGTGCAACCCTTAATTCTTTAAAAGTAATTTTTAAAAAATCTTTTGGCTCAATTTCTCCAACTGCCAGTCCACGAATAACCAATGTGGAAGCCTGAGAGCCGGTGTTACCGCCGGTGTCCATCAGCATGGGTATAAAGGCGGAAAGAACAGCAACAGTTTGTAGCATATTTTCATACTTCATCATGATTGACCCGGTAAAGGTTGCTGAAATCATCAAGATTAAAAGCCATGGCAGCCTATTCATGGCAAGCCTAAGGACACTTGTTTCTAAATATGGGGTCTCTTCCGGGCTCATTGCAGCCATGATATGAAAGTCCTCGGTAGCCTCCTGTTCAATAACTTCAAGCATGTCATCAACAGTAATTATCCCTATAAGCCTCTTTTCCTTATCTACAACAGGTATGGCCAAGAAGCCATACTTTTGAAAGAGCAAGGATACCTCCTCCCTGTCGTCATGGCTGGAAGCATATACAATATCCCTCTCCATAATATCATCTATTGTATCAGTAGGGTCAGAAATGACTAGCTTCCTAAGGGATACTATCCCCTCCAACCTCCTATAAGCATCAGTCACATAACAGGTATAGACGGTCTCCTTTTCCATTCCAATCTCCCTAATATGGTCAAGTGCATCTTTTACCCTATACTCTTTTTTTAAGTGGACAAATTCAATAGTCATTAAGGAACCAGCAGAATCGTCTGGATAATTTAAGAAGTGGTTGATGAGGCTCCTCTCCTCCTTATTTGTATACTTAATTATCCTATTTACAAAATTCGCTGGCATTTCATCTACCAGGTCTACAATATCGTCAAAGAAGAGCTCTTCAATAATATCTTTGACCTCCTTGTCGGTAATAGAATTAATCAAATCATTTTGTGTCTTCTTAGGGAGGTATGCAAAGACTTCTGCAGCCAGGTCCTTTTCTAAGAGCCTAAAGACAAGGACCATGGCATGGGGAGGTAGGTCTTTTAAAAGTTCAGCCACATTTACCTCATTCATACCTGTAAGCCTTTCCCTTATTTCCTGGTAGTCTTTCCTTTCTATAAGGTCGTAAAGTAAGTCTACATTCAAAACATCTTCCATAATATCACCCCTTGGATATTCTAACACAAAACAAGGGCCAATAAAAGTTAAATTGAATTTACATTGGGTATAAATTACCGGTAGAAAATTTGAAAGGAGAGACTTATGTTACAAGCATTTTTACTTACATTATTGGCTGGGCTTTCCACAGGGATAGGGGGCCTAATAGCTTTTTTTTCTAAAAGTGATAATAAAAACTTTCTTTCAGCAAGCCTTGGCTTTTCAGCAGGGGTCATGCTATATGTATCCTTTGTAGATATCTTTCAAAAATCAAATGTAATATTAATAGGAGCCCTAGGGGAAAAGGCGGGGTCTATAGTAAATGTAATAGGTTTTTTTGCAGGCATGTTTTTTATAATGATAATAGATAACCTTATACCAGAAGACAAGAACCTGCATGAAATGAAGCCAATAGAAGTAGGGCTAGAGGAAGATAAGGAAAATGACAAACTGCTTAGGACTGGCCTAATGACAGCCCTGGCTATAGGCATCCACAACTTCCCAGAAGGTATAGCCACCTTTATAGCCGCCCTAGATGACCCTGTAATGGCAATCCCAATAGTAGTTGCCATAGCCATCCATAACATACCAGAAGGGATAGCAGTCTCTGTACCAATCTATAGGGCGACAGGGTCAAAAAAAAAGGCCCTCTTGGTGTCAACCCTCTCCGGGCTAGCAGAGCCTGTAGGGGCCTTGGTGGGCTGGATATTCTTACAGCCATTTTTAAATGATATCACCTTTGGACTGGTATTCGCATCTGTAGCAGGTATAATGGTCTATATATCCATAGACGAACTCCTACCGTCAGCCAGGGAGCACGGCAACCACCACCTATCTATCCTAGGCCTGATATTTGGAATGATAGTAATGGCAGTGAGTTTATTGTTTTTTATATAGGTCATTGGGCTTAGTAAAAAGTAGGGCTTGACTAAAAAATCTAGAAATTGTGAAATTTTGCCAACAATTTGCAGGGGGGCAACCTGCCACCCGTCCATTAAGAGGTTGGGGCGACTAATAGTCACTCCTAGGATATTTTATAGTCTCGTCCCTTTGGGTAAGCCCCATACAAAAAGGTAAAAAATGGAATTGGATAAGGGGAAAAGTGGTCACAAAAGAACCGTCCCCAAGTGACCAAAGGGAATAAAAAAGAGGGAGATAGACTCCCTCTGATATTATTAGTATTAGTCTTCTGATTATTACTCTGATCCCTTTAATTTAGGCATTCCATCATCACCAAGCTCAACTTCGCCTGGAGCGATATTCCATTCGCCATCGGTAACTTCTACAGTGTAGCCCGCATCATCATTTCCGTAATTTTCATCAATCTTACTTAACATTGCTTTTACTGCACCGTAATCAGGGTCTTCCTTTAGGTATTTTGCAACAGCCTTCTCAAAATCACTAGATGCCTCATCTTTTACTAGTTTTTCCCCATCTTTAGGTGCATGTCCATCTGCTATTGCTAGCATAACTGCTGATTCTAATGACCTAACGTTTGAATTGTGTGTTGTAACCGCTGCCTTGTCTGTAATAGTAGATGTCTGCATTACTACTATTGCTATTAGTATTGCAAGAATAGCAATTA
>JAAYNG010000049.1 GCA_012520935.1 Tissierellia bacterium
TGGAAGAGGTCTACACTCTTTCCTAAGGGCAAAGTATAAGTACCCAAGTGTGGTTGGTTCTTTTTCCAACTTCTTAAATGATGGCGATTTAGATGGTTTTTTTGATAGAGATTTTGTGATGGAGGAAAATATATGAAGTTGAATTCGTACGAGAAGAAGTGGATCCTGTATGATGTGGGTAACTCTGCCTACATAATGCTTGCGACGACCATACTTCCTCTTGTTTTCAATGCCTTGGCAGAGGCAGGAGGGATTAGTCCTTCTGATTACCTTGCCTACTGGGGTTATGCTTCGAGCCTTGTAACCCTTGCTGTTGCTTTTATCGGTCCAATTTTTGGAGCCATTGCTGATAGGAAGGACATGAAGAAGAAAATTTTTACTTTATATGTGGCCATTGGAATCATTGGGACATTTGCATTTTCCATCCCTCTGGGCTGGTTTTATTTTTTGGCTGTTTATGTCATTTCTAAGATTGGTTTTACGGCAAGCTTGGTCTTTTATGACTCCATGCTAACGGATGTTACTACACCGGACAGGATGGACAAGGTTTCAAGTCACGGTTTTGCTTGGGGCTATCTGGGCTCTTGCATTCCTTTCATTGCAAGTTTGTTGATATTAATTCCTAGGGAAAGGCTAGGCCTATCATTTCAAATGGCCTCAACAATTGTCTTTTTTATCAATGGAATTTGGTGGTTGTTGTGTACGATACCCCTATATAAAACCTACAGGCAGATTTATTACACTGAGAAAAAGGAAACTTCCGGAACCTTTAAAGAGTTAATGGAAACCTTTAAAGAAATTAAGCAAAGTAAAAAGATATTACTATATCTAATATCTTACTTCTTTTATATAGATGGAGTTTACACTATAATAAACATGGCTGTTGCCTATGGGTCCTCTTTAGGTCTGGACTCTGCAGGTCTACTGTTGGCACTTTTAGTGACCCAGCTAGTTGCCTTCCCTTGTGCCCTGTTGTTTTCTAGGCTTTCCGATAGGTTTGAAACAGGCCTATTGATTAAGGTGTGTATACTTGCATATTTTGGCATTACAGTTTTTGCTATTGGCCTTAACACTTTATTTAAGTTTTGGATACTTGCCGTTCTGGTAGGTATGTTTCAAGGGTCAATCCAAGCACTATCTCGTTCATACTTCGGAAAGATTATCCCTCCGGACAAGTCTGCCAAGTACTTTGGAGTTTATGATATATTTGGTAAGGGGGCTGCCTTTTTAGGGACAATTTTAGTATCGCTTATCAGCCAGTTTACGGGCAATCAAAGTCTTGGGATTGCTGTTCTTCCTGTGATGTTCTTAATTGGGCTGGTGCTTTTTAGAAAGAGTGACAAGGAGAGTGTACTTTAATCAAAAAGTTATATATATAACAATTTGTTTTCAAAAAAAATTTCGGGGTATATATGTCTCCGAGGTGATAAAGTGATAAAAAAAATTGTTGAAAAGGTTCAAGGCGAAAGGACTAGGGACGGTGCAGGTGTGAGCCTTGTGAGGGTTTTGGGTAAGCCTACTATTGAATCTTTTGACCCCTTTTTAATGCTTGACTCTTTTGACTCGACAAATCCAGATGATTATATAAAGGGTTTTCCGGAGCATCCACATAGGGGGATAGAGACTATTACCTATCTTGCCAAGGGCAGGATTGACCATAAGGACAGTCTTGGTAATGCCGGAACTATTAATTCAGGAGATGCCCAGTGGATGACTGCAGGGTCCGGAATCATGCATGAAGAGATGCCAAAGCCTGCTGAGAGGATGTTAGGTCTACAATTTTGGCTAAACCTTCCTATGGAAGATAAGATGACAGTGCCTAAATATTTTGATATTATGAAGGACAAGATTCCTCTTGTTGAAGAAGAAGGGGTCAAGGTCCATGTTATTGCCGGTAAGTTTAAGGATATCCAAGGGGCAAAGTCCCACCACTTGCCTGCTACTTTCTTGGATATTGAATTGGAAGAAGGGGCAGAACTTGTCTTTGATTCTTCAGATGAAGTTACAAGCTTTGCCTTTACCTTAGATGGGGATGCAATTATTGCGGGTGAACATGTGGAGGCAAAAACTGCTGCCAGACTAAAAAGTGGAAACAAGGTTTCCATTAAGGGGGCTAAAGGTGGTTCAAGGCTTGTATTTGCAGAAGCTCCGCCGCTAAGGGAGCCTGTTGCCTGGGCAGGTCCAATTGTAATGAATACCCAGGCTGAAATCCAAGAGGCCTATAAGGACTTGAGGGAAAGGACTTTTATTAAGGATAAACCGGAATAGGAAGTTAAATAGGGTTGACTCAAAAGTTGTAATTTATAAATTTTGCTAATCCTAGCCCGTTCATCTAGAGGGCTATAATTAAAGATTTTTAATTGTTCGGGAGGTCTTATCCTCCAGTTTTTTAACAAGAAGTATACTTTTGAGCCAAGTCCTTTTAAGATAAAATGATAATTTTTTGTTGGAGAACTGTTATGAAAAAGCAAGTGATTTTAATTAGCGATATGGAAGGTGCAAGTGGAATTTTTGATGATAATTGGGAGGCCTGCTTACATGGGTCAGACTTGTGGAGGGAGTATGGAAGAGAATATCTTACAAGTGATATTTTAGCAGTGTGCGAGGCTGTCAATGATTCAGGTGTAGATGAGATCATGCTTTACGATAGTCACTTTGCTGGGGATGCTGAGTATAATGTGATAATTGAGAAACTCCCTTCCAATGTTAGGTTTTTTGATGTTCCAGACCGTTGTTTTTACTGGAGACGGATAAGGGGCCAGGCAATGTGGGAACCTTATGGGATAATAACTGTTGGCCAACATGCAAGATATGGGGAAAAGAATGCTTACTTTCCACATTCTATCCAAAGTCCTCCGATTAAAGCTATATGGATTAATGATTATAATATTGCAGAGATTGGTTCATCTGTGCTAAACTTTTGTGGAACAAAATATTTAGCCAATATTGGGGACGAGGCTTCTCACAGGGAGGCAAAAGAACTTTCAAAGACAGTTTCATGCATTACAGTCAAGGACAAGGAGAGGAATTGGGAGCCAAGTCCAGCAGAGACTTATCCAATAATTTATCAGGGAGTGCTGGATGCCTTCAAAAATATTAATAAGAAAGAACCTATTATCATAGAAGGTTCTTGTAATTGTTCTTTAGAGCTTGTTGATGGCTACCATTTTGAAGCACCAAAAGACTTTCCTTGGAAGGGTTCATTTTCATCAACAGAAGCTAAATGGGAAGCTCCAAATGTAGAAATAGCCCTTGAATTGTTCAATGATGTTCGAGAATGTATTTGTAAAGATACTTAAGTGGTTGATTCAAAAAGCTTGGTCAGTTTAGGGACATTCCTCGAAGGAGTTTGTCACAAACTGACCAAATTTTAATTAAAAAAACTTATTTGATTATTCTTACTTTCAAATTCGTTCAAGTAGCTAAATATTTTATCCTTGTTATCTTCTATCCTATTTTCCTTGCAGAACTTATGGAAGACTTCCATCAATTCCTTATTATTTTTACTATTAAGGATATAGTTATTGCCAAATTCTTTTATATAGACTTCTTTTAGTCTTGGAAAGTGTTTGTCAAGTTTTGAGTAGAAGTATTCTCTGTTTCCATCCCTAAGTGTAAGTCCCATGCCAAAGCAAAGCACACCCTTGACCTTGGTTTCTTTGCAGTAGTTTAGGATTCCTAGAATATTTTCTTCCCTGTCATTAATATATGGAAGTATTGGTGTCATCCATACTACTGTGGGTATTCCTTCATCCTTTAAGACCATTAAGGCTTCAAACCTTTCCCTTGTTGTGGACACATTTGGCTCAATAATTCTACAAAGGTCCTCGTCAAATGTGGTGAGGGCATTTGGATTACACACTTGGTCTTTTTATTAATTTCCTTAAATAAATCTAAGTCCCTTAAGACATGGGCAGACTTGGTTATCAATGTAATTCCAAAGTCATATTTATTGACTACTTCTAAGGCCTTTTTTGTATGTTTGAGTTTCAGTTCTTCTGGAATGTAAGGGTCTGTCATGGAACCCATGCCTATCATAGACTTCTTCCTTTTTCTACTTAAGGCATCCTCCAAGAGTTCAATGGCATTTTCCTTTATTGCCACATCTTCAAAGGCATGGTCCATCCCGTAGCAGCTACTCCTAGAGTCACAGTAAATACACCCATGGGTACAGCCTCTGAACAGGTTCATTCCGTTTTTTGAAGAAAGGATTCCTTTGGATTTTATAAAATGCATAATTACTCCTAAAATTTATATTATTTAATTTATTATAGCATATTAGCAGCTTTGTTAATGAAAAAGTAACATTTTTAATTATTTTTAAAAAAGTCCTTGACATTTACAAGGATTACAATTATAATTAGTCCTATATTTCATAAAAGTGTTAAAGGAGAGAAAGGAATAAGGGTCAAGACATAGAGAGTCGGCGCTTGGTGGAAGCCGAATTTTGCCCCGTTCGTAATATACACTCCTTAGCTTATTCGCTGAAATAAGTAGGCGGATACGGAAGCCCCCGTTATCTTAGGATGAGAATTGTTAGATTCAAGAGTGATAATCTTTTTTTGATTATAATTTGGGTGGTACCGCGTGAGAGTTTTAGTCTTTCGTCCCTTTTGGGATGGAGGACTTTTTTTATCCATTACCACTTATGAAATATAAATAAATTTTGGAGGTATAGAAAAATGAAAAGAAGGGGAATTTTGGCGTTAATATTAGGGGTATTAATAGTATTAACTGCATGTGGACAGGTTGGAGAAGGAACTGAAGTTGAAAAAGTTGATGAAGGAAAGAAGATTAAGGTTGGAATTATTCAATTTATAGAACATGTTGCCTTGGACAGGGCGAGGGAAGGTTTTGTTAACCAACTTAAGGTGGACGGATATGAAGTCGAAGAGATTTACAAGTCTTGCCAAGGGGATATGACTTTGACGAACTCAATACCACAGTCTATAGCCAAGGAGGGTGTTGATATTATTTATGCCATAGCGACACCTGCAGCCCAAGGGGCAAAGAATGCAGTTCAAGACATACCGATTATTTTTTCTGCTGTAACAAATGCAGAGTCGGCAGAACTGGTAGAGTCCAATGAAAAACCGGGAGGAAATGTGACAGGGGCATCAGACTACTTCCCGTCAAGGAAACAGTTGGAAAGTTTTTTGACTGTCTTTCCGGATATAAAGACAATTGGGGCTTTATACTCAACTAACGAGGCTAACTCCCAGTTTCAAATTGAAGAGCTGGAGGCAAATACCAAGGATATGGGCTTAGACTTGAAGGTTATTGGTGTGAACAATATAAATGATGTGGCCCAAGCGTTGGCATCTCTCACAGGGTCCATTGATGGTTTTTTCTGTATTACGGATAACCTAATTGCCTCAGCTGCTCCAATTATAGGGAAGAGGTTGGAGGAGGCAGGAATACCATCCTTTGCTGCAGAAAAAGGTCCTGTGGATAATGGACTACTTATGACAGATGGGGTTGACTATACTAAACTTGGTGAAGAAGCTGCCAGGATGGCGGAGGAAGTTTTAAATGGAAAGGATGTTGGAGAGATACCGGTATTTTTCGCAAAAGATTCAGAGAAGGTAGTAAATAAAAAGGTGGCTGAGGCTTTGGGTTTGGGTGAAGAACATGAAATCTTCAAAGGTGCAGCTATTACTGGAGAATAGGAGGAGGCAATGAGTTCTTTGACCGGGGTATTATTAACAGCCTTAGAGTCAGGCTTGATTTTTTCAATTTTAGCTATTGGTGTAGTGATAACTTTTAAGGTTTTGGCTGTGTCAGACCTGTCCGTGGAGGGGACCTTTCCCCTTGGGGCGTTTTTAGTAGGGAGGTTTTTAACCCTAGGCTTAAATCCTTTTTTAAGCCTAGGAATATCCCTAGTTGGAGGGGCATTGGCAGGTCTTGCAACCTATGTTTTTCATAAGAAGTTTAAAATTGAAGCAATCTTGGCAGGGATATTGACCATGACAATTTTATATAGTGTTAATCTAAGATTGACAGGCAAGTCAAACATTCCACTCTTCAATTATCCTTCCATCTTTGTTTATTTTCAAAATAAGCTGCTTATCTTACTTGTAATTGTACTACTTGTGAAGTTACTCTTGGACTGGTTTTTTAATACAGAACAGGGTTATTTATTGGTAATTACCGGTGACAATGAAGACTTGGTGAAGTCCCTGGGAAAGAACCCGGACACTTATCTGATGGTTGGTATTATGCTTTCAAATGCTCTGGTTGCCTTAAGTGGTGCAATCCAGGCCCAGTACCAAGGTTTTATAGACATAACTATGGGCCAGTCTATGATTGTAACAGCCCTTGCTTCTATAGTTATAGGGGATGCAATTTTCAGAGAGTCTAGGAAGTTAAAACTGTCCACAAGGGCAATTATTGGTTCGATTTCTTATAGGATAATTATAGGTTTAGCTATAGAGCTTGGCTTAAATCCAAATGACCTGAAGGCAGTTACTGCTGTAATTGTACTCTTATTTATAGGATACAACAATATACAGTCCAAGCAGAAGGAAGGAAAAATTTTAAGAGACTTAAGTATAGAATAAAGGAGATAGAATAATGTTAAAGATAAATAACCTAACCAAGGTCTTCTACCCAGGGACCCCAGAGCAAAATACGATTTTCCATAATTTCAATCTGGAGATTGAAGAAAATAAATGCACTACAATTTTAGGGCCAAATGGATGTGGTAAGAGTACCCTATTCAATTTAATAAGTGGGGCAATTCAAGCTGAGACCGGGTCTATCCAGCTTAACGGGATGGAGCTTACTGATATGCCTGAAGAGGAGAGGTACTCCTATATTGGTAAGGTGAGCCAAGACTCTTCTAGGGGAGTTTCTAAGAGCTTAAATATTATGGAAAACATGAGCATAGCCTTGAAAAAAGGAGAGAAGTTCTCTTTTAGAAGGCTATTGAAGGAGTCAAATGAGGAGCCTATCATTGAGAAGCTAAAGGAGTTGGACCTTGGGCTGGAAAATAAACTTTCTACCCAGGTTAAGTACCTTTCGGGTGGACAAAGACAGTCTTTAAGCCTCCTGATGGCGACTATAAAGAGACCGGACTTGTTGCTCTTAGACGAGCACACTGCTGCCCTTGACCCAAAGACCAGCAGGTTGATTATGGAAAAGACCCAAGACTTAATCCGAAGGGAAAAGATTACAACTATGATGATTACACATAACCTCTCTCATGCTATTGAATATTCAGACAGGATAGTTATGCTCAATAGGGGGGAAATAGTTTTGGATGTCATGAGGGGAGAAATAACTGAAATAGAACTACAAAGGGAATACAGTTCTAAATTAGAAGAAGTGGAAATGGCTTCATAAGAAAAAAACAAGCCTGAGATTATCTCAGGCTTGTCTTTAAGTACGAATTAATATTACGACTTGATTATTCTGGTTGAGGCGCATCTACTGGGCATACTCCTGAACATGCTCCACAGTCAATACACTTTGAACCGTCAATTACGTAAATATCACCTTCAGAAATCGCTTCTACTGGACATTCTGCTTGACAAGCACCACATCCGATACAAGAATCTTTAATTACATAAGCCATTTCAACACCTCCTTTGCAATCAATAGCATAATAACATAGAATTCTTATTTTGTAAATATTTTTATTTCAATAAATTAAATAATTCAATATAGAAATATTTATTTTAAGAAACTTAAATATCCTTTATAAGCCATATATAGGTCAGCCTTGCTTATAAGCTCAATCGGGGCATGCATTGAAAGGACCGGTACTCCACAGTCTACAACTTCTGCACCCTTGTTTGCAAGGATGTAAGCTATAGTTCCGCCACCACCTGCATCAACCTTGCCAAGCTCTCCTGTTTGCCATACAACCTTATCTGCATCAAATGTTGCTCTTACCTCTTGTAGGAATTCAGCGTTTGCATCGTTGCAGCCGCCTTTTCCACCAGATCCTGTATATTTTGCAATTGCAAGACCGCAACCTGCAAAGGCAGAGTTTTGCTTTTCAAATACATCCGGGAATGATGGGTCAAAGGCTGCAGTCACATCTGCTGATAGAACTCTGGCATTTGCCATAGCCCTCCTTACCGACAATTCCGGGTGTTTAGAAACTAAATTGAATAATTCAGCCAGCATGTTTTCAAAGAAGCTGCCATGCATGCCGGTGTTTCCTTGAGAGCCAACCTCTTCCTTGTCTACAAATAAAGCTACCTTTGTCCTCTTAGGGTTTTTAACCTCCAAGATAGCCCTTAGTGAAGCATAGGCACAAACCCTGTCATCATGACCATGGCCTGCTATCATTGATGAGTCAAGGCCAACATGTCTTGCCTTTCCGGCAGGGACTACTTCCAGCTCCGCAACCCTAAAGTCTTCTTCAATAATTCCATACTTCTTATTCAATATCTTTAAAATGTTGTCCTTAACTGGATGCTTGGAGTCTTTGCTTGAGTTAGCTGGTTTCTGACTTCCAATTACAACATTAAGTTGTTCTCCGGTGATACCTTCAAACATCTTCTTTTGTAATTGGTCCTTGGATAGGTGGATTAGCAAGTCGTTGATATATAGGACCGGCTCATCTTCACCTTCACCAATCGAGACATCAACTTTTTCCCCATCTTTTTTATATATAACCCCGTGTAAAGCAAGAGGGATGTTTGCCCATTGGTACTTTTTAACTCCACCATAATAGTGGGTCTTTAACAATGCAAGTCCGCCATCTTCGTAAAGAGGAACTTGTTTTAGGTCAAGCCTTGGCACGTCAATATGTGATCCAACTATGTCTAAGCCTGTTTCAAATTCTTCGCCAACAACCATCAGTACTGCTGACTTACCCTTATAGTCCAGGTAAATCTTATCGCCCTTTTTAAAAGTTCCTTTTTTGATAACTTCCTCAAGGGATTTAAAAGCATTTTCTTTAGCCTGCCTAATGATTTCAGTAGTCGATTCTCTCTCTGTTTTAGACTTGTCAAGAAAGGCCATATAGTCATTAGCACATGCCTCCAGCTCTTTTAATTCCTTAGCTGTCATTTGTTCCCAGGCTGTCTTTCTTTCGTAATGTAATTCCATAGTTCCTCCTTAGATTATTTTATATTACCTTTACTTCCCCGTCGTCTTTTTGGACGATTGGATGCATTAAGTCCGTTGGGCTTACATATATTAGCTTATACCTCTCGTTGTCGATTTCAATTTCTGAGCCAACAAGCATTGTGGAAAATCTTCCAATTAATAGAAGTAAGAGACCCGGGTCAAGGCTTGTAAGTTGGTTTTCCCACATATAGTTTAGGGCTTGCAAGGCATTATCACCCTTGTTTTGAATCCTGTCCACATAGGATTCAGAAATTTCTACAAGACCATCATACTTTTCTTCATCGAAATCCATTTCTTGGTTTAGGCCTGTGGACTTCATCATGCCATAGTTTGTAGCCTCTTTAAGGCTGTTTTCATCCAAGCCCAACCAGCCTCCAAGCATATTGGTGACGGTCGCTGTGTAGAGTCCAAAGTTATACCTATTTGGCTCCAACATGTCTAAGTATTCAACCATCCTAGACTTGACATCAATCTTGTTCATAAGCCTTTCAACCGGCTCTGCAATCTTTGCAACATCAACAGTTCCAACTTCCAGTCTCTCAATTTGGTGCTTTTTCAACTTCCTTAATAGGGCATCATCTATAGGTGTCCCCTTGTTTACTATTAAATTCCCCCTGATGTCAAAAATATCTTTTAACACAAAATCCATATTCCCACCTCCTAAAAAATTCCTTGTTTCTCAACTGGTTTGCTAGTGTTAAGGTAAGTCTTAAACACTTCATTACCCAACTCATCTATCACTATAATCTCTCCAACCCTTTCCCCCTTCCTTAAGGGTAGTTTGAGATTTTGATATATGACAATGTCCTGCCTTAATTTACTTAATTCTCTCTCATACTTGGTGAAACTTTCTTCGGCAACTATTTTTACAAGGGGGTCTTTAGCCTCCTTGATGTATAAGTTGTATGGTGAATTTTTCACCTCTAAAAAATCCCTGACATGGTAGTCTTTAATTGCATAGCGTGCGAAGTCTTTTACCTTTTCATCTCGGTCCTTCATCTTTTCGAAGCCAAGATTAACACCTATCAACCTATTGTTTTTTTGAGAAGTCCAAACCAGACAGTAGCCAGCCTTACGAGTAGACCCGGTCTTTAGTCCGTCTACAGAATCGACCACTCCGAGTAAGGGGTTTGTATTTTTTGCCGGCTCTTCTTCCCCCTCCACAATAACCTCCGAGACTTGGGACAGGACCAAGACTTCCGGATATTTATTTATAATATATTTAGCAAGATAGGCAACATCTCGTGCTGTCATGGTGTTTTGTATATTTTGTGGATATATCGGCAGGCCTGTTGCATTATAGAATGTGGCTGATTTAAGACCCAACTCACCTGCTCGACGGTTCATGAGTTTTGCAAATTCTCCTTCCGACCCGCTCACCCTCCTTGCCAAGAGGGCACCGGCATCATTGCCGGAAATAACTATTAAGGCTTCTAATAATTGCTCAACACTATATTGATTGCCGGGCTTGATATTTAACTTTGACCCCGTCCTTAAATCACATTTTTCAGCAGTTAAGACTTCACTTTCTCTAAGCCTTCCAATATCGATTGCCTCTTTGACTAAAAGATAGGTCATTAGCTTGGTAATAGAGGCGATTTCAACCACTGATTCGCTATTGTACTCTTCAAGGATTTCTCCGGTGTCATAGTCCATTAAGATATAGGCCCTTGAAAGGGCATCTAAGTCAGCATGGTCAAAGCCTGTAAAAAATATAGAAAATATTAAAATAAGAGCAAGTAACTTATTTTTCATAATCACCCAGTCCTAAATTCGGCATAGCCCTAAAACTTAAATCACTTCCACCTTCTGCCTTGTACTTAAGCAGTCCTTCCACCCCTATCATGGCTGCATTATCTGTTGAGTAAATTGGTGAAGGGAAAAATATTTGAACTCCTTTTTCCTTGCCGACTTCCTTCATTCTCTCCTGCAATCTTGAATTGGCAGAAACTCCTCCGGAGATGGCCACCTTATCCAACTTACTTTCATCTATAAGTTGAAAGGTTTTTTCAACAAGGACATCAACCACAGCCTCTTGGAAGGAAGTTGCCATGTCCTCCTTTGAAAAATCTTCTCCCCTTTGTTCGAACTCGTGGATTTTATTAATTACAGCAGTCTTTAGACCGCTAAAAGAAAAATCATACCCATCCATTATAACCCTAGGGAAATTATATATGTCTTTTCCATTTTTTGCAAGTCTATCAATGACAGGTCCACCGGGGTAAGGGAGTCCCATCCTCCTGCCTATTTTATCATAGGCTTCTCCGGCTGCATCGTCCCTAGTCCTCCCCCTTAGTTTCATTTCAGTATAGGACAGGACTTCTATTAAATAAGTATGTCCACCCGAAACCACTAGAGCAACATATGGGGGCTCCAAGTCGTTTTCAATATAATTGGCTGCAATATGCCCCTTCATATGGTTAACTGCTACAATTGGAATGTCCAATGCAATGGCTAAAGATTTGGCAGCACTTATGCCGACCAAGAGGGCACCGATTAAACCCGGGCCTTGGGTTGCAGCAACCAGGTCGATGTCCTTAAAGCTAATGTCGGCCTGCTCCATAGCATCGTCCATTACCGGCAAAATCGCCTCTATATGTTTTCTTGATGCAATCTCGGGAACGACACCACCAAACTCACGATGGATGTCTATTTGACTGGAGATGGACAGGCCAAGAATTTTCTTATCCCTGACCACAGCTACAGAGGTTTCGTCACAGGATGTTTCAATTGCAAGAACTATTTCACCCATTCATTATCACTCTCTATCATCTTCCACATTATAATTGCATCCTCTCTATGTCCGTTTTCAAAATAATAACCCTTTCTAATTCCTACCTCTTCAAAACCATGCTTTATGTATAGGCTCTTGGCAACCTTATTGGATGCTTTGACCTCCAAGGTAATCCCATAGTAGTTTAGTTCTATGACCCTATTAATTAAAAATTCAAAGATTGTATTACCAAGACCTTGACCCCGATATTTTTTTTCAACAGCTATGTTAGTAACATGGGCCTCGCCAAGGACCTTCCATATCCCGCCGTAGCCTATAATAATCCCATCCTTTTCAAGGACATAGAACTCGGAAACCTCGTTTGTGATTTCCCTTTTAAAAATACTATAGGCCCAAGGGGATGGGTAGATGGAATTTTCAATTTCTACGACCCTGTCTAGGTCCTTTTCTTCAACAAGTCTAATGTTAAGCATTTTCCCTGTCCCTCTCAGCCTGAGAAGGCTTAAGATACTCAATTTCAACCTCATAAGGGCTTGAATAGATTCCATTATAATAGTCTTCCAAGGCAAGGATAGCTATGGAAGAAGCCCTCGGATAGAAAAGGTTGGCAGGGGCAATTTTGACATCCCCATCAAAGTAGTTTCCGTATTGTTTAAAGACATCCCCAAGTAAAATTACATCTTCATATTCTCTTATTTCATTTATAATTTCTTCTATATGGACAGCCTCGTCCTCTTTAATTCTTTCAAGCCTTTCTCCGGAGAAAGAATAGATACCCCTGTAGCACCTGTCCCTCCTAGCATCAACCAAAGGGAAGATGGTCTTATGTCCGGCTAGAGAATGGGCCATTGCCCTAAGAGAAGAAACTCCAACTACCTTTTTATCAAAAATACGGGCGAAGGTTTTGACTGCAGCAACCCCAATCCTAAGTCCTGTAAAGGAACCGGGGCCAACCCCTATACCATAAAGGTCGATATCTTCAATTTTTAAGTCTTGGTCTTTCATAAGGCCAGCCAGTGTTGGTTGCAGGCTCTCTGCCATGGTCTTTTCCTGCCTAATATTAACATCAAATATTAACTTGTCATCTTCCATCAAAGACATTGACAACATAAAAGTCGATGAATCAATCCCTAGTACTCTCATAAGTCCTCCTATATTGATTATACAATAGTGAAGAGGATATTTCAACGGATTTTTAGGGAAATTTACTTGGTCATTAAACCTAGTAAAATGTACTGATATTTAGTTTTGATAGATAATGCCGGCACAGGAGAAATAACTTATAAAGAGGTTGATGGCTAGATGCTCTTCAAGCTTGCAAATATTAAAACTATTGGACTTTTTTTATAAACGCATAGATATTACTAATTGGACAATTAGTAATAATAATCCTATAATCAAACAGTAAAAATAATTTTATTGGAGGGATTGGGATGAAAAAAGGATTTATACTATTTTTAAGCCTACTTTTAATTTTCTTATCTGCATGCGGTAGCCAAGAGCCTGCAACGATAGAAGAAGGAGAGCAAGTCGAAGAGGCGAAAGAAGAAACAAAAGAAGAAGAAACTTCAAGTGCAGTACCGGCAGTTGACAAGAAAAAAGTCTATGTTTCACCTGAATGGCTAAAGAGCGTAATAGACGGTGGACAACCAGAGTCTGCTGACTATGTTCTATGGTCATGCAACTGGGGAACAGAAGAAGACAACAAGGCTTATTCTGATGGTCATATTCCAACTGCAGTTCATATGAACACAGACAATATTGAAGAGCCTGAAAACTGGAACATTAGAAATGCAGAAGAAATTACACAGTTTATGAAAGACTTTGGAGTAACTAAAGATACTACTGTCATAGTTTATTCAGATAATGTTAATGGGTCAGCAGATGATAGAGTTGCCTTTATGGCTCTATGGGCAGGGGTGGAGAATGTTAAGGCTCTTGATGGCGGACTGGAAGCTTGGCTAGCAAGTGACTATGAATTAGAAACAGGCTCCAATAAGCCAACTCCTACAGATAAGGACTTTGGTGTAGCAATTCCTGCTCACCCTGAATATATTCTAACAATGGACCAAGTTAAGGATAAACTTGCCAATGACCCTAACTTTAAACTTGTAAGTATAAGAAGCAAGGAAGAGTTCGATGGAATAACAAGTGGTTATGGATATATGGACAAGGCCGGCGAGCCGAAGGGGGCAATTTGGGGTAGAGACACTGATGATGGCTCTTATGCAAGTCCTGACAAGAAGACTGTGGGTCCAGATGTGATTGAAAATTATTTAAAAGATTATGATGCAAGCCTAGATAATGAATTATCATTCTATTGTGGAACTGGCTGGAGGGCAGCAATTCCTTTCTTAATTCTATACGAGAATGGGTATACAAACATCAACATGTATGACGGCGGATGGTTTGTATGGTTAAAGGATGACGCTAATGAAGTTCAGGTTGGAGACCCTAAGTCTGGTGATGTTAAGTATACAACTGTAGGGGAGCTAGAAACTGGAAAGGCAAAAAAATAGATGAAGAGAAGTAAGAAGTTGCTCATAGGATTCTTGTTGATTATGGAGGCTCTGATATATGTCGGAGCCTTTGTTTTTGAATATTTTTCAAGGACGAGGATGGGTATGGCAAGATATGTTATATATATGAATGGGAAGATAGAAAAGGCAGTAGATGTAAACCTATTAAAATATTTTGCCTTAGCCTTATTAGTTATATTATTAATTGTAAACATAAGGAAGTGGCTGGCAAATAGAAATGTTTTTGAAAAGTCCTGTAATGCTATTTTTATTTTATCTTTGATTTCTATTTTTATTTACGGACTTTTTCTTTTTAAATATGACGCAGGAATAAAAAGAACCTACCTATTTATGTTGCTTTTCTATTTTGTAGCTTCAATATTAAACAATACCGCTTGTTTAATATTAAGTAAAAATAAATGATATATCTCAGACTGTAGACAAAATAACCGGAATGCATAAAAAATTCTACAGTCATGTTCCTCATTTTTTTATTGCACTCCTCATTTATTAATGGTTTGTCGTCACTTTTGGCATACCTGTTGTAGATATATAATGTAGAATTAAGATAATTATAAAATTTATAAAAAACTTTCAAAAAAGAGTTGACAATAGAGAATAGTATTGTTAAGATATGGATTGTCCTTTTTAAAGGGAATGTAAAAAGAATATCAAAAATAATTTAAAAAACCAGTTGACAAAGCAGTGAGAA
>JAAYNG010000050.1 GCA_012520935.1 Tissierellia bacterium
GTGAGTTCTCCAAATCTTTTTGACAAGGTCTTAATCTTTGGAGAGATTTTTGGTCTAAATATTTATCCAGAAGGGGGCTTTTATAAGAAAGATTCCAAGCTAGGTCACCTACTCTTCTTGCTGAAAAGTTTCACAGAAGAAAATGGGAGCTTTGGGCTTTTTAAAGAGATAATGGAAGGTTCTTTCCTTGAAGTGGACGGTGTTGACCTGGTAGAAGTCTTAAATGAGTTAGAAAAGAAAAAATTCCATTCCGGCAGGTGGAACTACCAAGTTGAAAATGAGGCGTCCAACAACTTCTTAGGAGACTTCTTAAGCCTCTCCCCAAAGAATATTTTTTCAAATGTCAACTACTCTTGGGAGTTGGACAAGTTCATTGCCTTCTTCAATAAATATTTAAAAGCAGAAATCCTGGAAGAAAATATAAAACTTTTCCATCTTTTAAAAAGAGATAGGGATGATGAGATTTATGATGAACTCACCTATTCTCTCTTTATAGATAGGCTCATCTCTTCAATTGAAAAACAAAAAATTGAAAGCGAAATAGAGGCTCCATATATACTTTTAAGACAGGACTACAGCCCCTTTACCCGGGACTACGCCTATGTTTTAGGTATGACCTCCCCTTCCTATCCTATGGAAACTCAGGAATCTAAAATACTTAGCGACCTTGAACTAGATGAAATTTCAAAGGATATTATAGGAGTTAAGGATGAGATGGAGGCAGAGGCCTACTACTTCCAAAAAATGTTGTCATCCTTCACAGGCAAGGGCAGTCTTAGGCTGTCTTATTCAAGACAGGACCCGGCCACCGGCCTTGAAAATCTTCCACATATTATCCTCACCAAAGAAGAAGTTGAGAGAGAAGAAAATCAAGGGCTTATCCTTGACAAGAATAATACCGGGGAATTTAAAGTCCTTGATGAGAGGTCTAGAAAGCGTAATAGGGAATTACTTGAGAACTTCACATTTTCATATACTTCTTTGGATGAGTTGATGAAGTGTCCAAAGTGTTTTTACTATAAGCGGATTTGGGGGCTTGACTCGGAAGTTGAAAAGGGCAGGGAAGATATGGACCCTCTAGAAATAGGAAACCTTTACCATAATATACTGGATATTTTTATTAAATGGGGGAGGTCCAAAGAGATTATAGACCCAGAAATAGCTAAATTACAACTCCTTATAATTACCGAGGAGGAAATAGAAAAATATAAGGCCTCCTTCCCTCCAAAACGACTAAGATTCATGGAAGACTCCATAATGGAGGCAAGGGAAAATATTTTCAAATACTTTTTCCTTGTTTTGGAAGATAAAATACATGACTTTAAAAGAATGGAAACAGAAAGGCCCTTTGACAGGAAGATAAGGGTTGGAAAGTACGAGCTTCGTTTTAGGGGCAGGGTCGACAGGCTTGAATACTATGACGACCACATAGTCCTAGTCGACATGAAGACCGGCAAGCGAAAGTACAAGGAAGAGGATATCGCTAAAAACAGGTCCTATCAAGACTTTGTTTACAAGAGGGCCTTTGAGGACTATAGGGAATTTATAACCGAATACCACTTTTTAAGGGACGACAATATTAGGCTACTTGTAGAGGACAATCCGGAAATTGAAAGAAAGATTGAACTTACTCTTGACCTGGTCTTGGAATATGGCTTTATCTCTTCGAGGACCTTTGGTAGCCTACCAGATAAGTATGCCAGCCTAAGGCTTGGTCAAAATGAAATTGAAGGTAACCACAATTTTAGCGGCTTTGTTTGTAGGGGGTAGACATGGAAGACAATAAAAGATATTTTATAAAAGAAAATGGCGGTATACACAACCTCATGGTGGAGGCAGGAGCCGGTGCCGGTAAGACCCAAATAATGGTGGATACTATAGTAAACATGATTAAGAGGGGCGTTAAAATTGAAAATATTGTCCTTATTACCTTTACTAACAAGGCAACAAATGAAATGAAGGAAAGGCTCCAGTTTGAGCTGGTGAAAGAGGCTGAACGGGGCTGTGAAAAGTGCAAGGAGGCCTTGGCTAATATCCAGCTTAGTAATGTTTCCACAATCCATTCCTTTGCTAAAAGGCTAATAGATGAAAGACCCTTTGAAACTCTTGGTCTTGACTTTAACATCATAGAGGACTTGGACTTTCAAAAAAGACTACTAAATATTGAAAGGCTTTTTATTAAGGAAAGTAGGGAAAAATCTTGGAAAGAAGCCATGTTAGAAGAGCTTTCCATCTACCCCAACCTTAGGGCTCCCTTTGATGCCTACCTCTTGAATAAGGACATGGACTACATGGTAAGGGATATTGAAAGGGTCTTCTTGGACAAGGAAGCCTTAACTCAAGAAGCTCTTGAATTAAGTTCCGACTTTGAAAGGCTTGTCACAGAGGCTGGCGAAGAAAAGATAAAAAAGGAGGCCTATAAAAAACTGACAAAGGCCTTAAGGTCAAGGGAGGAAATCGAAAACACTCCCTACTTAAGAATCTATATGTCAGCCATGGCAGACCTCCTAAAGGATGGGCTGAAGTTATATAATAAAGATGAGGAAGACATATTTATACTGGATAAAAGGAAGGGCAAGGCATATTTTGACTTGGAACTGGCAGCCACAAGGAGGGCCCTGCCTATCTTTTCAAAATTAAAAAGCCAAGAGTATGATATAAGCCTTGCTGCCTTAGTCAAATTTGTAGACTATTATATGGAAAAAAATGCTTCATCTAGCCCCCTGCTTTCAAATTCAGAATTGCTGGTCTATACCTTAAGGACAGTGGAAAAGGAAGAAGCAAGGATTCACTTCCAAAGGAGGTATTCACACTTCTTCATAGATGAATTTCAAGACACGGACCCTGTCCAAGCCAAGCTACTGTTTGCCTTAGGCTCCGCCAACAAGGGAGACCTTAGGGATGTAAAAATATCTGACATGGACCTTATTCCCGGCAGGCTCTTTGTAGTTGGGGACCCCAAACAGTCCATCTACAGGTTTAGGGGGGCAGACCTTAACATTTATAATTCTGCCAAAGACAAGATAAGTGAACAGGGTAAGTTCAGTGTCCTTAATAGGACCTACAGGTTCCATAAGGGCTTGGCTGACGATATATATAAGACCTTTAATAGTGACGGGGCATATGGTTTTTCAAAAGTTTCAAAGGCAAAAATCGAGATAAGTCCTATGGAAACTGTGGACAGGGAGGGGGAAACTGAAAGCCTAAGGAATATAAAGCTTGTCCATATTGAAGGGGACTTGGAACTTTTAATAAGGGACTATCTGTCAGGAGTGGAGGAAGAAATAGGAGACCCTGACTTTGTCTTAAAACTGGAAGATGAAATTAGAAATTACCTAAAAGGAGCCTTGACCAAAGAAGAACAGGAAAATGGACTGACCATTACTAAACATTCTGCCCTAGAGAGCAGGGAGACTATGGTTAAGAACTTCCTAAAGGCTGAGGGAAGTCTCCTTGACTATTACAGGGACTACGACCCTAAAAGAAAAAGGACATATATATTAGACGAGCTTTCTATGGTGGCAGATACGGTATCACTAACAGTTAAAAACCTTTTAGGGGGCAACTACGGCTTGACCTATAAGGATATTTTAATCATCAGCAGGGAAAAGGAAGTCTTGAAAAACATTTCAACAGCCTTGAAGGAAAATAATATACCTATAAATTCCTCAGAAGAAAAAACATTCAAGGACTATGTGGCAACTGAGGCAATGATAGCCTTTTATCAATACTTGGATACAGGAAATGAGTCCCATTTAAAGATGTTCCTTAGTCTTGGGAAAGACTATTCTATAGAAGAAATAGAGGGCTTGTTTGAAGAAGATGACCCCATCATCTCCCGCTTCCGTTCTTATTATGATGACCAACAAAAGTCCAACAACCCCCTACTCTCTGCCTACAGGCTCCTGTATGAGAAGGAGTTTTTGTATGGCGATAATGAAAGGGAAGAGCTGGAGGTTACATCTATACAGGTGGAAAGGGTGGCCTCCGAGTCCCCTTCAAGCCTTAAAGATGCATTGACTAAAATGGCAAAACTAAGGGAAGAAGTAATTATTCCGGTCATAGAGGATGAAAACCGGGTAAGGGTTATGAACCTCCATAAGGCTAAGGGTTTGCAGGGGAAAATAGTAATCCTCGTTGGAGAAGTCAAAAGAACTCCAAAGGCCGGAAACTATTTTGATAGGGTTAATAATGAGGCATACTTGGAATTTCCTGAACTCTTGTGGGGTGTGGGTAAGATTTCCTACATGGACTCACTCCTGCCGGAGGAAAAAATATCAAGGTCAATTGAAAACTCTCTTGCTGAAAGTGCAGAGGAAGCTTTGAGGCTTGACTATGTGGCAGCTACAAGGGCAAGGGATGCAATCATACTAATAGACCCTGCGGCTGTCTATAAAGAACTATATTTGAAGTCTGAAAACACCGGACTTTTCCCACTGGAAGAAATAAGCCTTAAGAAAAAAGAAGCTGTCCTTTATAAAAAGGAGGTCCCCAGCCTAAAGCTTAAAAAGGGGGGCTACTTAGTTAAATTCCCAAGTAACTTAGACTACATGGAAGAGTTTATACAATTAGAGGAAGGTCTGTCAGGCAAGTCCTTCGGGACCCTCTTCCATATGATAATGGAGTTAGTGGTAGAAGATTATAAAACTACCGGCAGACTAAACATAAGACCAGCCTTTACAAGGGCTGTAAGGGATTTTGCAAGGTCAAAGCCTATTTCTGAACTTTTGGGCTACAAAGAAATCAACCAGGACTTAGAAACACCATCCCTAAGAGAGAAGCTTGCCCTAATTGAAAGAGAACATTATGAATTCATATCCTCTTCTATAGAAAGAATTTTTAGCGACCATTTGAAAACTGAGCTTAAGGGAGCTGATTACATTTCAACTGAAGTACCTTTTACCATGCAACTTGAGGATAATCAGATCGAAAAAATAATCTATAGTGGTGTAATTGACCTGCTGGTTAGAAAAGGGGATAGGCTAAAGATTTTTGACTATAAAACAGATAAGAGGCCTCTTGGTTACTCAGATAAAGACTTCTCTGATTATTTAGATAAAAAATATGAAAGGCAGTTGAAGCTTTATCAAAAAGCATCAAGTAAGCTTTTCAAGCTAGACGAAAGTAATATACAATCTAAGATACTATTCATTAGATAAATAATAAGTATAGGTCAAACTTATCATCTTAAGAAAAGACCATTAAAAATAATTTGACATAGGTTACCTAAAGTGATATAATTCTTACAAGCTTTTAATCATATATCAAATAGGAGGCAATAATGGAAAAGAAAAAAATATCAATAACTGTTATTAGAAGACTTCCTAAGTACTACAGAAAATTAGAAGATCTAGAAAAAATTAAAATTTCTAGGGTTTCTTCACAGGAACTATCAGTCCTCACCGGCTTCACAGCATCGCAAATTAGACAGGACCTAAATAACTTTGGTGGCTTCGGACAACAGGGTTACGGTTATAATGTGAAAGAATTAAAGGATAATTTAGAAAAAATTCTTGGCCTGAAAAATGTTCATAACACTTGTGTTGTTGGAGCAGGAAACTTGGGCTCTGCTGTTGCAAACTTTAAAGGCTTTGATGATGCCGGCTTCAAAATTGTAGCAATATTTGACAAGAGCGAGGATGTTATAGGCACAAAAATTGGTGGCATAAGTGTTAAAGATAGTGCAGATATGAAAAAGACCATTAAAGATAAAGACATAAAGATAGCTGTCCTAACAGTACCAAAAGAAAATGCACAGGATGTGGCAGAAGAATTGGTAGAGGCAAATGTAAAGTCTATCTGGAACCTTACAACTGCTGACTTGGACCTTAAGGATGATGTTATTGTTGAAGATGTGAGCTTAATAGACTCCTTGTTTACACTTTCATATTTTATGAAAGAAAAGTATAAATAATTTCAATTAAAAATTTAAAGGCCAACCTATTAGTTTGGACTCTTTTGTCTTAAGCTTTGTAGGTTAGCCTTTTTTCTTATAACTTTTCAACCAAGATATCCACCAGTTCGACTAGGCATCTTTCATCTTCTTCTGAAAAACGGTTTAATATTGGAGAATCAAGGTCAAGGACACCGATGACCTCTCCATCTTTCACAAGCGGAACTACAAGTTCACTCTTGGAGGCTGAATCGCAGGCAACATGTCCGGGGAAGGCATCAACATCGTCTACCCTTACAGGCTTCTTATCCCGCCAAGCCTTGGCACAGACACCCTTGTCCCCTTGTAGCCTTGTACATGCAGGCAGGCCTTGGAAGGGGCCAAGTACCAACTCTCCTCCCTTGACAAAATAAAAACCTGCCCAGTTCAGGTCCGGAAGGACTCCCTTGATGATAGCAGAAACATTGGAGAATAGTGCTATAGGGTCGTCTTCCGTCTCAATTTGCCCCTTACTTAACTGGAGTACATACTTTAGCTTTTGTTGATTATTCATATTCTCTACACCTTGGATTTTAATAGTCATTATTCTCACTCCTAGACCTTGTATAATTTGAATTCTTTAATAGTTTTTCCAACTCATCCTTTAAAATTATTGCTGAAATATCTGTAAAATGGACTCCATCTATTGTAAAATGTGTCTGTGGATTCTCTTTCAAATACTTTAATTGTGCCCCTTGCAAGTCCACATATGGGTATCCAAATTCCTCTGCCAAGCCCCTAATAATTTTATTTGCCATTAAAGCATCTGACCTTACTTCCTCCATTTCAAACAAGGCAAGTCCAACAAGGATTGCCGACCTGTTATTCTCTTTCAGCAGTGTCAATATCCTTTTATAACGGCTTTTAAAAGTATTCTCTTCTGCCCTTTCTTCAAAATTCACATAGGGTAGGAAGATGTCATTTGTTCCAATAAACAGGATGCAAAGGTCAAAGTCCTTTAACTCCTCATCCTCCAAATACCTTTTCAACCTATGGTAGGCACCGATAACCGTATCTCTATTCAAGCCCCTGTTTATTAAGTCAAAGTCCCCCTTTAAAAATTCAAGATAAGAGGCCCCCACGCTACCATGGGTCAGGCTATCTCCTAAACAAAGTATTTTCATATTATCAACTCCTAACTTCTCCTTGTCAACCTTAGGGCATTTAAACTTACAAATATGGAACTTAAACTCATGGCCAAGGCTCCAAACATTGGTGTGAGCCTAATTCCAAAGTTTGTATAAAAAAGACCTGCTGCCAGTGGAATCCCTATAGTATTATAGAAAAAGGCCCAAAAGAGGTTTTGTTTTATGTTCCTTATGGTCTTTTTGGAAAACTTAATCGTGTGAACAATATTCTTTAAGTTAGGCTTCATCAGAACAATATCAGCCGACTCTATGGCTATGTCTGTCCCGTCACCAATTGCCATCCCCACATCTGCCCGAGTCAGGGCAGGCGAGTCATTTATCCCGTCTCCGACCATCAGGACCTTCTTACCCTCTTCCTGTAAGGTCCTAACTTCCTTTTCCTTGTCTGCCGGCATGGCTTCTCCCATTACAGATGAAAGAGCAAGTTTTTCCTTTAAGGCCTCAGCATTTTTCTTGGAGTCGCCGGTAATCATATGGACTTCAATCCCCATATTTCTTAAGTCTTTAATTGCCCCAGCACTGCCCTCTTTTATCTCATCCACTGCGTATATTGCCCCTATTAGCCTATCCTCACCGTTGGCAAAGTACATGGGACTTCCCTCATGTTCTTCTATATTGGAAATATCGAAGGAAAGCTCTTCCATATAGGCCCTGTTGCCGCCATAATAGGTTTCACCATTGATTTTACCCGATATACCCCTTCCTGTCTTGGAGTTAAAGTCCTCTACATCATACAGGGTCATATTTCCTGCCCTATTAAGGACAGCCTCAGCCAGAGGGTGTTCACTCCTCTTTTCAAGAGAGGCTGCCAGCCTTAAGACTTCTTCCTCATCTCCGTCAACCGATACTATTTCAGATACACTTGGTTTCCCCACAGTTATAGTCCCTGTCTTATCTAAGACTACACTATCTACCTCATGGAGGACTTCCAAGACCTCTGCTGACTTTATCAAAACTCCGGTCTTGGCAAGATTACCGGTTGCCGCAGTTATTGCCAATGGTGTGGCTAGACCTAAGGCACATGGGCAGGATATAACAAGGACCGACACAGCATTGGACAAGGCAAAGGAAAGGTCTTTCCCCAAAGCCAACCAAAGAATGAAGGTCAATAATGATATCCCTAAAACAATTGGCACAAAGACTCCGGCCACCCTGTCGGCAAGCCTTGCAATAGGTGCCTTGCCGGCAGCAGTATTCTCAACCAGCTCTATAATCTTTGAAAGGGTTGTGTCGGTCCCTACCTTTGTTGCCTCCATAGTAAAAGACCCCGTCTTATTCACAGATGCTGAAAGAATCTTGTCCCCTACTCCTTTTTCAACTGGCATACTTTCTCCAGTCAGGGCAGACTCGTCTATGGAACTTGACCCGTCAACCAAGACCCCATCCACAGGTATCCTCTCCCCTGGTTTTATTAAGATTATCTCTCCAAGCCTTATGTGTTCAGTTGGAACTTCTATCTCCTTGCCATCTCGAATACAGATAGCCGACCCCGGTCTTAAGTTCACAAGGTCTTCAATGGCTGTCCCTGTCCTTCTTTTTGACTTTTCTTCCAAGTATTTTCCAACAGTGACAAGGGCAAGAATCATACCTGCTGAGTCAAAGTAAAAGTGCTTTTCCGATAATTGCCCACCACTCGACAGTTCATAAACTCCAAGTAGCAAAACAACAAAGCTGTATACAAAGGAAGCCATTGACCCAATAGCAACAAGGGAGTCCATGTTGGGAGCCTTGTTCCAAATTGCCTTCAAGCCCACATGGAAGAACTTCCTGTTAATATACATAATAGGACTTGCCAGGCCTAGTTGAACTAGGGCATTTACTAAAATATAGTCCCCCTTAAGAAAGTTCGGCGTAGGAAGACCCATCATCTCCCCCATGGCAACATAGGATAGGGCAATAAGCAAAGGGATAGATACCTTTAACCTTAAGCCTTCATCCGGAAAGCCCCCTTGGTCCCTCCTTTCAACTAAATCTGTATTTTCCTTTTCCCCATGAACTTTGGCAGTAAAGCCAAGCTTAGAGATTGCCCCGATTATATCCTCGTCAGTTAGCTTCTTGTCGTCAAAGTCAACGACAGCCATTTTCCCAACCAAGTTCACATCTATAGACCCGACACCGTCAAGCTTCTTAACAATCCTCTCTACACCTGCAGAACAGGCAGAACAGGTCATCCCCTCTATATCAAATTTTTTCTTCATCTTAAGACCCCCTTTTGTTAGTCTACTATAACTAAATACCCTATGGCTTGGGTCTTAATCAGTCAGACAATTATTTACTTGTAGTATTAAATAAAAGTTTAAAAATATGTGGAATCTGCTAAAATATAAATGCTGTCGGAACTCCTTCAATGAAAGGAGGTGGTTAATTGCAAACTATTATATATGACCTTACTATTTCTGTCATAGCAGGTAATATAGCTTATTATATCTGCAAATGGCTAGACAGAAATTAAAGAGGCAGCTAGCCTAAGCAGTAAAAAAAACCGAGGTTCGGCTAAACCTCGGTTTTTTGTGGTTAATTACAAACCATTTACAACCTTATCTCTGCTTATATTATACCCAAATTGCCGCAAAATAACAAGGAAAATTTTTTCTAACTTCGCAAAAGAAGGGGTCAGCCAAAGTCGACTGACCCTTTCACCCGCCCCTTACCCGCATACATCAACGGTTGGTATTAACTTTAACTTTAAGTAGAACAGTAAGCAATCAAGGAATAACATTAAAACGGAGAATCGAACTCCCCTTCCTTCTTCCAAGGTCCAGCTAAAATTGTATCTTTTTCCGTTCGCCTATATGCCACCTATGAAAAATTAATTATAGCCTTCCTATATATCCACCATCCAGTTAGTCTTTTGAATTAAGATATCCAACTCCCTTGCCTCTTTAGCAAATTCATCTGCCCTTTTCAACAGGGCTGTTGAATCCACAGTTGGGATTAACTTAATTTCCGACTGGGAGTACCTCACATTGGGAACAGCCTCTCCGGCAATATTCCTCAAGATTTCTGACATCTTATAGAGATTATCAGTTTTTATTAAGGCATCTTGAATGGTTGCCTCCATCGGCTCATCTTCTTCGTCAGCCAAAAGACTTGTAGCATTGGCATTTTGAATCCTTCTAATCAGCCCTTCCAACTCCTGATATTTTCCAATAAATTCTTCAATTAGCCTCTTTGAGTCTTCCTGTGGACTTTCTCCCTCTTGGACAACCAAGTTCCTCTTTATCCTAGAAACCAGGGAGGATAAGTCTGTTTGCAGGGCTGACTTCCTAATCAAAGCTTCAGCTATCTTCATCCTATCCCTCCTTGAAGTATTCCATAAGGACCTTATACATTGAGTAATGGTCCTTAGTTCCTCCAATCTCCCTTACAGAGTGCATAGCTAAAACCGGATTTCCAATGTCCACTGCCTTCACCTGAACAACAGATTCAGTGATAGGTCCAATTGTGGACCCACCCCGTATATGTGAAGGGTTCACATAGTCTTGGCATTCAACCTTTGCCTTCTTACATATGGCTTTAAACTTAGCATTTGAAAGCCCGTCTGTGATATATCCCTTTGAAGCAGCCTCCTTCACACAAGGTCCCTTGTTGATGAAACACTTGTTGGTCGGGTCTGCCATGTCCGGAAAGTTTGTATGGTAAGCATGAGCCATGTCTGTACTTAACATGAAGCTCTTAGCCAAAGCCACATGGTAGTCCTCCTCACTTGCATCTTCAGCAAGCATAATCCTCTTTAATACAGTCGGAATCAACTGGCTATAGGCCCCTTGTATACTCCTTGACCCAACTTCCTCATTGTCGGACACTACGATAAACAAGCTTTCTTCCTTATTCTTGGAGTCAATTATGGTTTGAATGGCAAGATGGGACATGGCAAGGTTGTCAAGTCTGCCCGCACTTATATACTCATCATCTTCCCCCATGAAGACTGCCTTAGTAGTGTCATATAGGTAAAGGTCTTCAGATAGGATGTCTTCCTTCTTAACCTTTAACAATTCTGCCAGCCTTTCCTTGAAAACTTCCTTGTCCCCCTCCATCAAAAGGATAGGTAAGGTGTGCTTGTTGTTTAAATATTTAAAGCCGTCATTTACATCCCTGTTCATATGGATAGCAGCATTCGGCATGATAGCTATAGGCTTTTCAAAGTCAACAAATTCACTTGCGACCTTTCCCTTCCTGTTGACCATTACCCTGCCTGCTATGGAAAGTGGCCTGTCAAACCAAGTTGAAAGGATTACCCCACCATATACTTCTGTATTTAACTTTAAAATCCCATTATCTTCTATGACCGGATTTGGTTTTATCCTAAAGCATGGACTGTCCAAGTGGGCACCAATCATCTTAAAGCCTGTGTCCTTTATATCCTTATTGCCTAATCTGAAGGCAACCAGACCGGAGTCGTTTACTAAAGTATAGTAGGCTCCCCCCTTCTTTAACTTCCAAGCCTCGTCCATGTTAAGCCTTTCAAAACCTGCCTTTTCAAGCCTTGCTACAGATTCTGCAGCTGAGTGGTACATGGACTTGCCCCTGTCTAAATAGACCAACAAATCTTCAGCTAATTTTCTCTCGTTCATTTCTTCCTCCTTTTATTTTTTCAAGATTTTATCACAAGTCAAATGATATCCATAGATTAACTTGCGCTTATTACATACACCTTCGATGCCGGATTACCGCAATAAATGATTCTAGCCTATTCCGACCTACTTACCTGGATAGGCTGCCCTATCACAAATAATAGTAGCATCCGGATGGAGCTTTAAGAAAGAGATTGGGAAGTCTGTGGAAACAGTATCATCTGCAAATAATCTTTCCATTACAGCCCTCTTCTTTTCTCCATTGGCAATCAAAACAATCCTCTTAGCCTTTAAGATTGTCCCCATGCCCATTGTAATAGCCTTGGTTGGAACTTCCTCAACTGAATTGAAAAACCTTGAGTTAACCTCCCTTGTTTCTTGGGCCAGGACAGTTACATTTGTGTTTGCATGAAGGTATTCTCCCGGCTCATTAAAGGCTATGTGTCCATCTTCACCAACGCCTAACAATTGAATATCAACTGGTCCATGTTTAGCAATTAGCTCTTCATACTCCTTGCAGGCCTCTTCAATCCCCTCTTCCTTTCCAATTGGAACATAGGTATTATTTATATTTATATCAACCTTATTAAACAAGTATTCATTCATAAAATACCTGTAGCTGGTTTCATTCTTTGGGTCTAGGCCCACATATTCATCCAGGTTGAAACTTGTTACATTCTTAAATGACACCACACCCTTTTCATAAGCCTTGGCCAATTCTTCATACATGCCAATTGGCGTTGACCCTGTTGCAAGGCCTATAACAGCATCTTTCTTATTCCTAATTACATCAATAAAAATATCAGCAGCCAGCTTTGATACTTCTTCATAAGTAGTTTTGATTATCTTTTCCATAAAAATCCCCCTATAATGGTAAAATTATCCTAGTTTGGGTTCCCTTGCCAAAGTCAGATTCCATGTCAATCCTTCCTCCATGGCCTTCTACAATTTCCTTTGCAATGGATAGACCAAGGCCTGTCCCGCCCATTTCCCTGGACCTACCCTTTTCTACCCGGTAAAACCTTTCAAAGACCCTAGACAAATCTTCCTCCGGAATCCCGATACCGTTATCCTTTACCACAATAACAGCCTCATCATCCCGCCTTGAAAGATTAATTTCTATCCTGCCTTGATCTTCAGTGTACTTAATAGAGTTTGAAATAATGTTGATTAACACCCTTTCAATAGCCCCCCTGTCCATTTCAATCTCAGGAAGGTCTTCCCTGTTAAATACAATCTCTTGCCTTTTTAAACTTGCTGAATAATCCAGTTTTTTTATAACCTCCTCTATTACAGACTCTAAAGAGCTGTAAGCCTTCTTCCAAATTGATTTATTGTAGTCTATATTTGACAAGTCAAGCAGGTCCCTCACAAGGTTTGTCATCCTATCTGTTTCCTTATCAATTACCCCCAAGAACTTCTCCCTAGTCTCCCTGTCCACATCCATATCCAGCAAGGTTTCAGTGTAGGTTTTAACAGTAGTAAGTGGAGTTTTAAGCTCATGGGAAACATTGGCAACAAATTCCTTCCTGTTTTCGTCAAGATTGTGTTCCCTGGTTAAGTCTTGAAATACAATGATAAAGCCAAAGGCAGCATTATATTCATTCTTAAAAATTTGATACTTTATCTTATAGACCTTTTTTTCAATATTAATTAAGTGTTCTTCCCTGCCATCATTCTTGTCCTCCAGAAAGTACCTGTTGGTATCAAAAATAGCCTTAGGGAAGTTTCTCCCTACCAATTCCTCTTGGCTGTCATAGCCTAGAATGTCAACAGCAACAGGGTTCACATGGATTATGACCCCGTCCAAGTCAATGGCAGCAACCCCCTCTGTCATATATTCGAAAATAGCATCCAGCTTGGACTTTTCCAAGGCCATCTCTTCCATGGTATCCTTTAGCTTCTCTGTAAGAAAGTTGAACATGGTGGAGAGTTGGCCAATCTCATCTGTGGACTTGACCTCAACATACTGGTTGAAGTCTCCCTGTGCCATCTTCTCCGCCTTCTCAGTAACATCCTGTATAGGCTCAGTAATAGACCTTGCAATCATGAAGCCAAGAAAAAGGGTAACTCCAAGAGCAATAAGTGTACCTGTAACTATTGTAGTAATGGCATTTTCCAAGCCTATGTACATGTCACTTAGGTCAGAAGTCATGTAAATAATACCCTTTAACTCTCCTGCATTGGAAAAAACAGGATTTGCAAGGTGCTGAAACAGTCTTTCAGTATTGGGGTCTAAAATCTCAACAGTCTTTATCTCCCCGTCATTAACAGACTCAAGCAAGGACACATCAATCATTCGAAAAGAATAGACAGACCCTTCCTTGAGACCCTTCACCGAAGAAGCTACTATTGTGGGTTCACCCTTCATAGATATTACATAAACAGCTTCATTATTAGCTATTCTTCTTTCATCAATTGTCTTTTGTATATTGCTTTTATTCCTCTCCCAATCTTCCTCTGCTAAACTACTTGAAGAAGAAACTAAAGTCTTAGAGAATATTTCCATGTTTTTTACAAGCATCTTCACTTGGTTTTTTTGCAAGTTCCCAACAATAAATGTACCTGAAATAATCATGGCAATGAAAATCAATATGAAAAATATTAGGGTAAATCTCCACTTGATACTTTGAAACATGTCTATCCTCAAAAATTATTGCTTTTTAAAATAATAGCCTACGCCCCTCTTTGTAATGATGTATCTTTCTTCCTGTCCCTCTTCCTCAATCTTTGCCCTGAGCCTTCTCACAGTAACATCAACAGTCCTTATGTCGCCGTAATACTCATATCCCCAGACATCTTCCAAGAGTTGCTGCCTCGTAAAGACCCTGTCCGGGCTTTGGGCTAAGAACTTTAAAAGTTCAAACTCTCGAATGGTAAGGTCAACAACCTCATCATTCTTCCTTACCTCATACTTTTTCAAATCTATCATTAGCTCGCCTTCAGCGATTAGTTCTTCTTCGCCTTCCTCAGCCTTTTCATCCTCATGGAAGTCAACCCTTCTGAGGTTTGCCTTTATTCTGGCAGCAAGTTCCCTCACGCTGAAAGGTTTAGTCATATAATCATCCGCCCCAAGTTCAAGGCCCAGTATCTTATCCAGCTCATCTTCCTTTGCAGTAAGCATAATAACAGGAACATTGCTCTCCTGCCTGATCTCCTTTAAAACTTCAATACCGTCCTTCTTAGGCATCATAATATCAAGGACAACCAAGTTGGGCTTTTCCTTAGCATAAAGCTCCAAGCCTTCCTCCCCGTCCCCTGCAGTGATAACATTGTATCCTTCCTTTTTTAAGTTGAATTTAATAATGTCTCTTATAGCCTCCTCATCATCAACGATGAGTATCTTATCATCCATGTCAAAACCTCCCTTCGACTCCATTATACATTAAAATTATAAGTATGTCATTAATTTTAGATAATTTAAATCCCTTTGGTTTACAAATAGGGAAGGATATCATATAATTAACTCAAACTTCCCACATCGTCATAGTGGGCGAAGCGAAGCAATCCAGTGCCAAGTCACTACATATGTATTACTTCGGGCTATAGCCCTTGCAATAGCATAGTAAAGAAGAGCTTTTTAGATGCGAAGTTTGAGTAACGAGCACAAAGAAAATAGGAGGTAGGATTATGTCCATCATACTAAAAAACCTTAGCCTAGAAACTGAAAGAACAATAATTAAAGATGCCCTCCCCTCTGACATTGATTTTATTATGGAAATGGAAAATGACAAGGATAATAAGGACTTTGTTTGGCAGGGAACATATGAGGACCATCAAGGAGAAATAAATGACCCGGATTATATGTTGCTGGTAATTGTCGAAAAGGAAAGTCTAGAAAGAATCGGTTTTTTCCTAATGCATTATAATGTAAAGTCTAAGTCTATGGAGATTAGAAGGATAGCCATAAATAAAAAAGGTCTCGGTTATGCAAGGGAGACCTTAAGAAAAATGATAGACTTCTCCTTCAAGGAAGTCGGAGCCAACAGGGTCTGGCTGGATTGCTATACAGACAACCTGAGGGGGATTCCACTTTATGAGTCTCTCGCCTTTAAAAGAGAGGGCATCTTGAGAGAGAGCTACCTTTCAGACTCGGGCTTTAAAGACCAGATAATATTTTCAATATTAAAAGCTGAATGGACTAGAAATTAAAGAATCGGATAAAGCAAAGCTGATAAAAGTCACTGACCGCCACCCTTCGCTCGCGATGACGAAGGTGGGTCGTCATTGCGAGGAATCAAGTGACGAAGCAATCCAGACCCCCAAAGACGAACCCCATCAGTAGGGGTGGATATTATTCGCCTCTTCAATCAAAAGGCTAAAAAAAATAAAACCTGAATTTCCCCAGGTTTTATTTTTATAACTAATATCTACTTCTATACAATAAACTTTGAAACCTCTGCCTGCATTTTTTGGTTCTTTGTCAAGTATAGGGGGATAAATTTTTTTAAAACCACTAATTTATCCACAATCTAGGTATTTTTTAATACCTATCTGTATATGTTAATTTAATTGTATTTTAAGAGGTTTTAGGGTATA
>JAAYNG010000051.1 GCA_012520935.1 Tissierellia bacterium
CTCTTTTGACTGGTTTGGGTTTGTATTTCCTTACTCTGATTTGTCCTAGAATCTTTTCTTTGTTTTCTTTTAGATGGTCTAGGAGTTCTTCTGTTGTTATTCCGTCTATCCCTGCCGCCCCTTTGTTGGCTTTTACTCTCTTGTATGCTAGATTCATGTTGTCTTTGTCAAGGATTCTTTCTAGTAGTTCGTATTTGGCTTTCTCTTTCGGTTTAATCTCTTTACGACTATGCCCACTTAGATTGCTTTCACTTTCCGAGTTATCCTCCTCTAAGCTGGTCTGTTGTTTTCTGCAGTTATTGTCGTAATTAGTTTTGTCCATAATTTCAAACCTCCTATAGTTCAGTCCTTCGGTGTTTCAACCTACTATGACCTCTGCTGACTTCTTGCTATTCGCTGTTGCTACTAAATCGCTAGCAAGACCTCCCCAGGTAAGTTCATAATCTTTCCTTTTGTGCTTGCTCCATTTACGTTAACTAATTCCGAGTAGTTATTAGGCACCATCTTGCTATGCAGACTTACCTATTAGTTCCCGCCTTATGAAGTTTCTGTTCGTCAAGCCAAAAGTTTGCCTCTACCTTCCTTCAGATTCTACCTAACGATAGACACCCTTGGCTTTGGCTAGGTCCTTCCCACTACTAGGGCGGACTAGGGACTTGCACCCATTAGATTATGAACATGCTGGGCACACATAGGAACGGGCGGAAAACATCCGCCCCTACGCTAAATAACAAGCATTTCGTATCATTCCCCAATATATTTTACATAAATCTGACAAGGATTCCACTCGTCCCACATATCCGGAAAACACTCCAGCTCCTTATAACCCATGGCAAGATAAAAACTATTTGTAATGTCATATTCCTTATAATGTCCACTTTGGACTGTCTTGACTTGTGAATAGGTGTAACCCAAAGACTTTGCCAAGTCTTCATAAGCCTTATAAAGTTTTCTACCTACACCCTTCCTATGGTAGTCCTTCATAACACCCATAACAAAAATATCTGCACAGTCCTTGCTTGTGGCATTCAAGACAACAAAGGCAATAGCCTTGTCTCCATCATAGCAGGCTAAAAATGGCATTTCTTGGGATTCAATTATATAGTTTTCCGTACTTTCAGGAAGTCCGAACCATTCAGGCAGGTCGTTTAATACCTGCCTTGCTATGTTTTCTTTATCCCTTTTATCTTCTATTCTTTTTATTTCATAATTCATTTTTATCTCCATAAAATATAAATTTTGTAAATTATCATTTTTTCTTGTAAGCTCGAAAGACGATTGCTACATTCTTTTGATTATAGCCTTCTTGTTATTCTGAAATTTTAGATTTCTCTTTATAAGGAAATTGTTTTTCAAACTCTTCAAGTTCTTGCTCATCCACTTCATAGCCATCTGGGTCTTTATATAGCCAATAACCAGTTTGTATGGAAACTTCATTACTATTGGTCAAATCCTTAATCAAAACAAAGTCATAGTCTTCATTTTTATCTTGCCCTTCAATCAAAACTCCATATTTAATAGCACTGACAAATTCAAATTTTTGATAGTAATCCTGATTTCCAAAAATTACAATGTATTTATAACCATACTCTTTTGCTTTTCCTAATGTATGGTTAATGAGTTGGGCACCATACCCCTTTCTTTGATATTCAGGTAAAATTGATACAGGACCAAATGTACCAACAGCTAATTTTCTTTGGTCATTCATATTTGTCAAAAATGCCTTGCTGAAAAGAATTTGTCCAATTACTTTTTTGTCCAAAGAAATGACATTAGATAGTTCGCCCACATAATTTTCACGATTTCGAAAATTGTGTAAAATTAAATGTTCAAAACAACCCGGTCTATAAATATTCCAAAATGCTTCTCGGACAATATTTTCTACTTCTCTATACTCACTAATTTTTTCTTTTCTTATCTCAATGTTCATTCTAATCTCCATTATTTTTATACTTATCTTTAATATTTTGTAACCCAGTATCCATCGATACTATTTGCCATTGTAATATTTATTAAACACAACCACTTAACTCCCAAACATAGGGATGTGCAAGTTTGAATTACAATTTTATAGAAAGATTAGCCAAATAATCCGGTCCAAATTGTGTAAGCCTGTTTCTTTTATCTTTGGATTCATAAAAATCAATCATGGCAAAGCCTGCCTTAAGCTGACCCCCTATTTGTTCTTCCAGCGTGTGGCTAAATTCATAACCATACTTAGGGTCTATTTTTACTTCCCCCTCCTCTTCCAGCTTTCTGGAATTAAATGGAAGAGAATATTTTAGTAACAAGACTTCATCTGGATAATCCCAAACGATATCATCGTCATACATATA
Source organism: Tissierellia bacterium (assembly GCA_012520935.1). GTDB lineage: Bacteria > Bacillota > Clostridia > Tissierellales > Peptoniphilaceae > JAAYNG01. The sequence continues at coordinate 2,337 of JAAYNG010000051.1, forward strand.
AATCCAAGGATTCATATAGCCAACCATTAGTAGTCCGCCCTTTTTTAGTACCCTGTAAGATTCCCTCCACATATTGGTTAAATCTTCTATATATACATTTGATACGGGACAGAAAATTATATCAAAAGTTTCGTCATCAAAGGGAAAGGTCTTTGTCATGTCAGCTTGAACCGTCTTTATCTCTAAGCCTTCTCTCTCTGCCACCATACTATCTGACTGTAGCTGTTCAATAGAATAATCCATTATAGTCGTGTCATATCCTTTTACAGCAAATACCGGACCCTGCTGTCCTCCACCACAAGCCAAACCTAATAACTTTTTACCCTTTGACCTTTCAAACCACTCTACCGGAACAGACTTGCCCACAGTAAGAGCAACATCAATATCTAAATCCCTTGCTTTCATTAATTCTTCATGGCTTACCGGTATTGTATAAGGATTTTCCTTACCGGCCGATTCCTGATTCCACCTGTTTTTATTAAATTCTAAATAATCATTCATATTAATACACCTTCTGTTAATTTTCAGCTATAAACTGGTTCATATATAACTTATAATAAGCTCCCTTTTCTTTCATTAATTCGTCGTGAGAACCCATCTCTGCAATCTTACCCTTCTTTATCAGCAAAATCCTGTCTGCATTCCTTATGGTTGAAAGCCTGTGGGCGACTATAAAGGAAGTCCTCCCTTCAAGGCTTGTCTTAATTGCATCTTGGATAACCTTTTCCGTTTCAGTATCCACAGAGCTGGTTGCCTCGTCCAAAACAAATAATCTTGGCTCTCTGATTATCGCCCTTGCAAAGGAAATCAGTTGCTTTTCTCCTGTTGATAAAAGACCACCGCCCTCGCCTACTTCTGAATCATAAGCCTTTTCCATCTTCATTATAAAGTCATGGGCCTTTACCATCCTGCAAGCTTTCTCGACTTCCTCGTCACTGGCATCCTGCTTTCCATACTTCACATTGTCTTTGATAGTACCGCTAAACAAATATGGTGATTGGAGGACATAACCCAGATTGGCATGAATATAAGACTGCGGATAGTTCTTATAGTCTTCTCCGTCTATTAAAATCTCCCCCTTGACAGGCTCGTAAAACCTTGAAAAAAGGTTTATAAGCGTTGACTTGCCAGCACCGGTTTCACCAACTAAGGCGATGGTTTCCCCTGCCTTTACCTTTAGATTAAAGTTGTCAATAACAGGCTCCTTTTCATTATAGTAGAAGGATACATTATTAAACTCCACATCACCCTTAATGGCAGGAATCTTTTTTCTTTGTTCCTCCAAAGTCCTCCCATATTTTTCTAAGACTTCCTCCCTTTCAAAGATTTCCGGCTCTTCAAACAGCAACTTAAAGACCCTCTCTGCCGAAGCCTGTGCAGAAATCAATTCGGCAAAAATCATACCCATCATACGAACAGGTTCATAGCATTGTAAAGTGTATGATAACATGGCTGACAAAGTACCTATAGATATTGCACCAACCAAGACATCTGCCCCTCCAACAGTCAAAACAAGGGCAGTTGAAATACTTCCAAGACTTATAATAGACGGCATGAAAATTGAAGAAAGCCTTGTAAGCCTTTTCATTCTTCCCTTGTAATCACCGGTTAATTCAGTGAATTCTTCATAATTCTTATCTTCACGGACTAGGGTTTTAGTAGTCTTAGCCCCTTGTATGTCCTCATTATATGAAGCAGTAATCTTTGAGTTCGTTTCCTTTACCTGCCTTTGCAAGTGTATCATCAGCTTTTGAATGTAGACTGTCATCAAACCGATTATCGGCAAGACGATAAAGCCCAGCAATGCCAGCTTCACATCTAGCATCAGCATAAAAATCATATAAAATGTAAGGTTGATTAGACCAAATCCGAAGTCTAAAAATCCCCAACATATGGTCTCTGTCAAGGAATAAATATCTGAAGACATTCTTGACATAATCGACCCGACAGATGTCCTGTCAAAGTAGGATAGGGAAAGCTCCATCAACTTTTCAAAGCCCTTCTTCCTCATCTCATACCTGAGAATTCCCTCGACCCGTCCTGTCATAACCATATATTGTCGCATGACAAAAATATTGGATAGAAAGACAATAATATAAAGCAAAACAAAAATTCCAAAACCCTCCATGGTTTTCTTTACTACAAAATTATCTATAGCATACTTTGAAAGCATTGGATAGGTTGCCTCAAACAAGCCAAATAAACCTGCCACTATACCCAGCTTATAAAACATCTTTTTATATGGGGATAAAAATTTTAAAACCTTCCTCCATATCCCCTTATCAAAATTCAATTTATCTTCCATACGACCTCCTAGGCTGTTTCCAACATATTTTGAATATCGTAAATCCTCTTATACATTCCACCCATCTTTAATAGTTCTGAATGGGTCCCTCTTTCTATAATCCTGCCCCCATCAAGGACTAGGATAATATCAGCATCCATAGCAGTTGAAATCCTATGGGTGATTATTATTCTCGTGGACTCCTTGTTGCTTGACTTAAGAGCCTCCCTTATCATAATGTCCGTTTCAGTGTCCACAGCCGAAAGTGAATCGTCAAAAATCATAATCGGTGTCTCTCTGATAATCGTCCTGGCAATGGCTATCCTCTGCTTTTGACCACCGGACAAGGAAATCCCCTTTTCACCCACAACAGTATCGTACTGCTTGTCAAAACCTGTAATGTCCCTGTGGATTGAAGAAATCTTTGAAGCCTCGTACATCTTTTCATCAGCCACATTAGGTCTGGCAAGCTTGATATTCTCTCCCACAGTCTTGTTAAAGAGGTAAGGCTCTTGAAGGACAATTCCAACATTCTCCCTTATAAGTCCCTTGTCTATGTCCTTTAATTCAACACCATCTATCTTTATAGAGCCGCTATTATATTCATGCAACCTTGCCAAAAGGGCAACCATAGAAGATTTGCCTGACCCTGTAGGTCCAATTAAAGCAAGAGTTTGTCCCTTATTTACCTTAAATGAAACATCCTTAAAGACATGGTCTGTCCCGTCATCATACTTAAAGTCCACATTTTGAAACTCTATATCCCCTTTGATTTCATATTCCTTGCCGTTTTCATACAAGTTCTCAATTGGACTGTTTATTATCTCCTCAATTCTTCCGACCGAAACACTGGTCTTGCTCATCTCCGTCAAAATCCTTCCCATGTTCCTCACCGGCCAGACTAAACTGTTCACATAGCTAATAAAGGCTATCATAGTACCAACGGTGATGTCCCCCCTGTAGGCAAAAACAGTCCCTGCAATTACCACAAAGGCTATTTGCAGATATGATAAAAAGTCTGCAATAGTCCAATAGTTGGCAAAGTTCATAAGTAAATCAAAGTCTATCAGCCTGAAACCCTCGTTTCTCTCATCAAACTTTTCCTTTTCATAGGACTCCATACCAAAGGCCTTTACAATCCTTACACCTGATAGAGTCTCCTGTAAGTTAACAGTAAGCTTTGATTCAGCCTCTTCATAGACATCAAACTTGTCCTTTATCCTCTTGAAAAAGATTACTGCTATTACAAAAGATATTGGTAGAATACCTATAGATAGTAAAGCTAGCTTAAGATTTAAAGAAACCATCATTGCCACCGAAATAATAAGTAAAAAACCTGAAGTGAAGACATCCGGTAACTGTTGAGCCAAGAGCCTCCTTACAGTATCTATGTCTGAAGTACACCTTTGAATAAGGTCACCTGTTTCAAGCCGCTTTTGTTCAGCATAGGGTAATCTTTGGATTGTATCGTACATCCTGTCCTTAATTTTTTTTGTAACCTCTTCAGCAGTGGTGGGGCAGATGTACATCCTTAAAAAAGTTGCCAAGCCCCTAACCAAGTATACAATAAAAATTGCAAGACCAAGAAGCCAGAGGTTCCCCCTTAAAAATTCCCTGCCCCCAAGCAGGTTTACAAATCCCTCCTGATAGGAGTTTTGATAGGCTTGGTTTGAAAGTATATTATCTACTGTAATCTTTATAATTATGGGGGCAAGAACTACGGCTGCCTGTGAAACTATAGAAGTGGACATGCCAAGCAAGTACCTTGCCCTTAGCCCCTTCATATATTTGTTTATTGTCTTAATCATAAGTCCTCCTTAACTTTAGTTAATTTCTTTCCCGTCGGGATATTTTTATCCAATAAAAAAACCGCAGGAAGCATACCCTGCGGCAATTTTCGTTTTTAGACAGAAATATCCCGAGGGTAACTTAAAAATAACACATCATTTTTTACTGCAAAACTTCTTAATCTGATCATCATCATTACCCCCTTTCTTTATATTTTTATTACTTTACATTTGAAAATTCATTCTCCATCATAGACCTAACAACTACTCAAGTTTATAAATTGAGCTATAGATATTAAGGCACTCCGGATTGCTTTGGGCTAAAGCCATCGCAATGGCTGTTTGTGAAGTTTGAATTATATTCTTAACTGATTATACAGGCTTTGTTAAAAAAAGTAAAGACATTTTTTTAACTTTCTAAAAAATCAATAATTCTATCAAGAGGCACTCCTGAAATCTTCATTAGTTCCTCAATAATATTGTCCTTTAACTTTGAATAAGCTTCAATCTTTGTATTCATTGCAGTATAGTCGAGAGCCTCCAGTATCAAAAGCATATCAGCCTTTGGCAACTCACTAATCATTATCTTTTCCATGTTGCACCTCCACAGCCTATTATAAATGATTAAATCGGAATTTGCAATAGTTAATAAATGATAAAAAAGACTAAATTAGGTGTTATAAAAAAATTATTAGGGTATAAAGTCTTTTATCTAATAACAAGATTTCGTTAAGGAGAGAGTGACAAGATGAAAGATAATAAAACTAAAAAGGCCTTTGTTGCAGCCTTTCCACAAACAATACCAATACTTACAGCCTTCTTCTTTATTGGGATATCATATGGAATTTTAATGAAGGTCTCCGGATTCAGCTTTTGGTATCCTTTTTTAATAAGTATTTTTGTATATGGAGGGTCTCTACAATTTGTGGCAATTGATATGTTACTAATGCCCTTTAACCCAATAGGTGCAATTTTAATGACGATAATGCTCCATGTTAGACAAATGTTTTACTCTATAGCCATGCTTGAAAATTATCGAGGAGCAGGGGCAAGGCTCCCGTTAATGGTCTATTATCTTGCAGACGAAACCTTTTCTGTTAACTTTTCTGCAAAAATACCTGCAGATGTTGATAAGCACTGGTTCTACTTCTTTGTCACATTACTTAATTTATTTTATTGGGCATTTTCTTCGCTCCTAGGAGGTTTGCTCGGCTCGCTGATTAGCTTCAATACAAAGGGACTTGACTTTGTTATGACAGCACTTTTTGTTGCTATATTTGTAGACTTAATGAGGGAAGAAAAAAATAGGATGCCCGGAATCATAGGTGTCATAGTGGCAGCAGTCTGCCTATGGTTATTTGGTCCAGTAAAATTCATGGTTCCAACACTACTTTTAATAGTGGTTTTATTGATAGGACTTAGAAAGAAAATCGAGGTGGCATAATGACAACAACACAAAAGATTATTACAATAGCACTAATGGCATTAACATCGGCGGTACTTAGGTTCCTCCCATTTGTACTATTTTCATCAGAAGAAAAAACTCCCGAAATAATTTCATATCTCGGGAAGATTTTACCTGCTTCAATATTTGGTTTTCTTGTTATATATTCAGTAAAACATGTAGAGCTGTTCAAAGGCTACTCAAGTCTACCCGAAGCAATAGCCATAGCAGCCACTGCCCTTATCCATTACTATAAGAAAAATACATTCCTTTCTATAGCTGTGGGGACAGTATTATATATGGTCTTAGTCCAGTTTGTGTTTATTTAATACCAAGCTATTTATAAAATAACTGGATCGCCACGCTAACGCTCGCGATGACGATAACAACGACAACTCTTCAAGAAAATATTAAAGCAAAAGATAGTAACTTTACATGTCACTTCGAGGAGCGATAGCGAGTTGGAAATCCAAGACCACGAAGCCCGACCCAAAACTAAAAGACTCGCCTGAAAATTTCAGACGAGTTTATTTTTACAATATAATCTTCTTAACTTTGGCTATATCCTCAACATACTTATAGCTCTCTTCAACCTCTGCCAAGAGCCTCGCCTTGTCCTTATTTAAAGTCCCCTTTAGAGGAATATAGTTTGAGGCATGGTTAGACCTGAAAATAGTATTTTCCAATTCAAAATTCTCTATCATAAGCTTGGTTTCATCTAATAACTCCTTTGGCTTCAAAGGAATAAACTCTCCCCTTTCAACCTGCCTTGTAAGTTCAGTGTTGTCATAGAGTCTCAAATTCAGCATTCCAATATATTCGGGCTGGATAGCATTAGAAATCTTGGCAGACCCGATTGCATGGTCTTCCATTAAAGGCTTGCCACCCAGACCGTTAATCATGGTAATGGAAAGCTGAATGCCTGCCTCCCTTACCCTCTTGCCAGCCTCAATCATTTCTTCAACAGTTACACCCTTATTTACATCCTTTAGTACCTGTTCAGACCCGGACTCCACACCAAGATAGACAATCCCAATCCCCAGTTCCTTTAGATGTTTTAAATTATCAACCGATTTGATTAAAATAGACTTGGGCGACCCGTAGACACCAACCCTTTCAACTCTTGGAAACCTTTCCCTTAAATACTCAAGTAGGGCTACCAAGTCTTTTTGTTTCATCATCAAGGCATCCCCGTCAGCTAAGAATATCCTCTTTGCCTGCTCATAATAAGGATGGATGTCAACTAAAGAAGCCTTTATTTCGTCAAGGCTCCTAATCTTAAAAGGTTCCCCCTTATACATATAGCAAAAAGTACACTTGTTGTGGGAACAGCCAAAAGTTGCCTGTATTATCAGAGATTTTGCCTCGCTAGGAGGTCTAAAAACATTTCCATAATATTCCATATAATCACCTCAAGTATATTGTATCATAAAGAGGAAAAATAATCGAGCCAATAAAATATGATACAAGGATACCCCCTGTACCATACTTTATTTTTGTACAAGTGCGAATTGGATTTTTATACCAAACCCTGCTGCATATTGCTAATAATTTTTTTAAAACACCTGTAACAATAATTTACAAAAGTCAATGGATTATCTATGGACTTTCTTCTGCTATTATTGAATTTCAAAAAAACATATGACAGGTTTACTTAATTTTTGTCCATTTGCTCCTGCCAATTTATTCATATCTAAATATATCGAATACTTACCAGATAACCAAATTTTACCAAGTATAGTTCTTCCTTTTATTAATAGGGTATCTCCTTCTGTCCAGATCTCTACCATTTTTAATTACCCTAAAGGTAAGCCAGATTCATCATACATCCATACAGTCACTGCTGATGGGTCATGATACGATATTTGATCATTAAATTTAATACTCCAAACTTTATCTCTTTCTTCTGCTACATCGTTTTTATACCAAATTTGTGCAGTGTAGTCATTTACTACTCCATGACCTCTATGCCACATAGTCCTTGCAATTCCCCATGGCATATCTTGGGGTACATCAGGATTAATTGGTATTTCCGGATTATCCGGTAGGATTGGATCAAATGGGTTGATAGGTACAGTTGGACCTACTGGATCAAATGGATCAACTGGGAGTGTTGGGTCTGTCGGATTGACTAGGTCTATTGGATTAACTGGGTTGTTAGGTCCTACAGGAATTTGAGGATTTTGACTGTTTATATACTTAATCCTCTCCTGTTCAACTATATTTTTCCACCTATTCCAATCATTTCTCAATTGGTTAGGATTGGTCTAGTTATTAAGATTTACTGACCCTACTTCTGTCTTTATGATCTCCGCATAATATTCTAAACTTCTCAAGCCATTTAACCAATTTTGTACTTCTGTTTTCAGACTTGTTAGCATATTTAATTGTTTCTTTTCATAGGTGACTCTTTCCTCTTCTACAATATCCTTTATGTTCTTATACTCTCGTTCGAGATCGATATACCTTGTAAATGTCTGAGTCTTGTACCAATTAACTTTCGCTAATATTCTCGGGTGATAATAAGGAAGTTTTTCTATTTCTTTGATGTAGTTATTTATCTCTTCTTTCAGTCGGTTTATTTGTTCAACTTCTGAAGCAGAATTCATTTCTTCCTCAAATTTTAGAATTTCTCTTGTAAATGTATCTACTACTTCTTCTATAGATATCTCTTCTCTATTTAAAAATTCTTTTGAGATATATACTTGGTAATCCTTTCCTTCTTCAGACCAGCGAGAATATGTTCCTGACGGATACTTTAGATGTCTACCTACACGCCAACTACTTAAAAATGAATACTCCTTAACTGGTGCAAATAACAAATTGTTATTTGCATATTCTTCTATTAGTTTTTTCGTTTCATTATTGGGTGTAAAATTATTATTTGGATTACTTTGAATTCTATTCACTATAGATTCAATATTGTCTATTTTATTTTCTATCGGTCTTAATAATTCCAAATCCTCCTTAAGTAATTGCATATGATACCTAAATGGGTGAATTATATCTAAATGAGACTGTAGTATTCTATGTTTTTTTTCAATCTTTTGAGTTGTAAAAAGTTTCTTTTGTAAATTTTTTATATGGAAATGAAATTAATGACAGTATTTCAAGTTAAAGTAATTTTTAAAAATTTCGTTGTTTAAGTTAAAGGTTCATGTTATAATCCTATGGGGTGATTTAATGAAGAAAAAATTATTAGCTTTAACATTTGTAATGACATTATTATTAATGTCATGTTCCGGCAGTTCTTTCACTGAGGGCTCACCAAGCGAGGCTGTGGATAAGTTTTTCACTGCTATGTCAAAGCAAGACTATGAACTTGCAGAGGAAGTTTCAGATGGCGGTGAAGACTTTCCAGAATCTGACGAGGAAAAAAACCTTTATGTAATGATGTTAAAACATCTAACTTGGGATATTAAAAATGAAGAAATTGATGGAAATAATGCTACAGTTTCTGTAGAGGTCAAAAATAAAATAATACCTCAAGCATTTGAAAATGCTCTGGCAATTGCATTGAATGAGAAGGCTAACAAGGGAATATCAGAAGAGGAAACGGGAAAATTATTCATAGAAAGTCTTCCTCAAACGATTGAAGAAGCAGATTTCAAAACTACTGATTTAACCTTATCGCTAAAAAATGAAGGCGACAAATGGATAATTGATAGGACTGACGAAGTCATGATGGCAATTTTTGGAAATGACCCGGAAGGCCTACCGATGCCGGAAGATGAGGAATAGTTAAAAGCCGGATTGCTGCCTTTGCTTGCGAAGACGAAAGACTTGTCATTGCAAACAAAAAAAGCAATCCAGCTTTATTTTTGACCAGGTATCTTTTAGTCATCCGGATTGCTTACTCGCTGTCGCTTCTCTCAATGGCGAAGCAAATATTTATACTAATTCCAAATTGGATTATACTTCTCCTTAAACCTATTTTCTAAAATAGTCACCAAAGATTCTGACTCGGTTGAATTCCCCAAGTCCAATATCTCAACCTTACATTTATTAAAGTCCTCTTTGGATATCTTTTCCAAATTACCCTTTCTTGAAGACCTTCTAAAGGAAGATAAACTTTGCCTTAATCCACCCTTTAACCTTTCGAAGGATGAACCTATATAGACAACTTTGCCATTTAATGTAAGTCTAAAAAGACCACTGGTATCTCCTATTTGGGACATTGTAAGGAATTTAAGGTAGCCCATCTCTTCCCAATCCCTTTCCCATTCCGGGAGGGTCCTTCCTCCGTAGGAAATCTTGTTCCTAAGGTTAAACCTAGTCCCTCGTCTTTCCAGCTTATGAAATCTTTTTTGAGCAGACTTTAACCTAGATTGGATTTTCTCAATTCCTTTTATAGCATCTCTTTTTCGCTTCTTGCTTTTTACAGTCTTCTTTATACCCTTTTCAATTCCCTTTATCTTATCCATTGGTCCCTCCTAAAATACATTCCCCCCAAGTCCACAATCTTTCCATCTGATAGGTAAAGAAAGTCTATATCTAAATCTCGCAAAAATCTTTCAACGATAACTTCCCTCTCCTTACTAAATCTACCTGTAAAATAAACTGTACCTTCAAAGTATCCCGATGCCCCACCAATAAAGCCATGTTTAAAACCCTCTAAATGTACATCACCTCGTCCAATCTCTAAAGTTGAAAGGCCCCTTTCCTTTAAGCTTTCCAAAATCTTCTTATCAGAAGATATGGCAAAGGTCTTGCCATCTGTTAGGATTGAACAACCGGTATAACCCTGAGTGACATTAATTGTTTCATAATTTAATTCTTTATATGTGTTTAAAAGACTTTGGTCTATATGGTCAAGCCTTCCCATTATAAAACTTTCGAATGCCTTTATATTGTATAGAATATCGTAAGGATATGGACTTCTTGGATTAGTGTCACCTTTTATGACACTGATATTTTCTTGCGACAGTATGTCCTTATAGTAATTATAGACCACCGGAGCTACCACAATAACCCCATTGGCTAGTAGGTGACATTGTAAGTCAGTGTGGTACTTTACCCTTTCGTCAAGTTCAGACAAACCAATAGTCTTATAAGTTCTAAAGCCCAAATAAGCAAGCTTCTCAACCATTTCTTTCGGACTGTTCATTGGTATAATTGCAAATCCTTTAGTAGTCATCTATCATGTCCTTTGCGATTTCAAAAAGGTCTTCCCCTTGACACACTACATGACGAATCCACTCTTCCTTGATTTCCCAAATATTAGCCTGTACTTGAAATTCGTCAAAGTGGTCTATATCAAATATCCTTTCCCATGAGTCGATAATCTTCTTTTCAATATGAGGAAACATCCCCTTGTACCTGCCCATGATAAAATTAAACTCGTCCTTTACCCCAAGTTCTTTAATTTCATTTTGAAAGTCCTTCCAGTCCTTTTCGTCTTTGGGGATATAAAGGTTATTCAAAACCCTATCCCACTTCATAGAATCAAAATAAATAATTCTGTCCTTCGGAACTTGCAGGCAATAAACTACACTTATTTCATCAGGCTTCATGCAATTTTTCTGACTCACAGAACACCACAAAGGGTATTCTGTATGGGCTGGTCTTGGAATCCGTTTCTCCGCCATCTCAATAAACTTCCCATACCAAAAACTAAACATCGGGAAAATATCCATCATATGCTTTCTAACATATTCCTCTTTATTTATAATAACTCCTGTTTCTTTTAAAACCTCTAGGGATTTAATATGTTGTTTTGTATATAAATTAATCTTTTCCATAAATATGTATTTTATTCTTCTTGTAGTGCTAAACTTACCTTCAAGCAGTTATCAACTTCCAGCATCTTCTTGGCAGATACAGACCCCAACTTTTCCTTCAAGCGCTTCTTGTCAATGGTCCTAATCTGTTCCATAAGTATTACTGAATCTTTTTGTAAGCCATATTGTTTTGCAGAAACTTCCAAGTGGGTAGGAAGCTTTGCCTTATTAATCTGAGAAGTTATGGCACAAATTATTATTGTTGGACTATACTTATTTCCCACATCGTTTTGGACTACTAGAACCGGTCTTAAGCCACCCTGCTCAGACCCCACAACAGGGCTCAGGTCTGCGTAAAATATGTCCCCCCTCTTTACTTGCATAATATCACCTCACAGTCTCTTTTCGTATTCAAAAAAATCTTCCATATCGCTACAAAAACCCAACTCGCATAAACAAATATTTATGCAAGCCATCTCTTTATAGCCTTTAATAAGTTTTTTCATCTTAACTTTCTCATAATAAGCTACTTCGTCCTCGAGCCTGCACTGAACATATAGCTTCTTTTTTTTATTCATCCTGTCAACCCCTCATGGAATTATCAAATATGAACATCCCTATGTTCAATAGTAACCCTCTCTCCCGCATTCTCCAAAACTTCCTTTAGCTTAATGGCAATTGCCACAGACCTATGCTGTCCACCTGTACAACCAATCCCAATGATAAGCTGAGTCTTTCCTTCCTCCTCATAGTGTGGAATTAAAAACTTTAGCATTGACCTTAGCTTGTCTAAAAATTCTATAGTTATTGGATTTTCTAAAACATACTTACTTACCGGCTCATCCTTACCTGTCAAAGGTCTAAGCTCATCAATATAATAAGGGTTAGGGATAAATCTCACATCAAAGACAAGGTCGGCATCGTCCAATATACCATGTTTAAAACCAAAGGAAGAAATTACAATGGTAATGTTCCCAATCTCTTCACCTTCATAAAAAAGCTTCCTTAACTCACTCTTTAATTGAGTATTGGACATAGTGGAAGTGTCAATTATATAGTCAGCATTCTTCTTGATGTCCTCAAGCATTTCCCTTTCATGATCAATCCCTTCGGAGATCATTCCATTGGGAGTTAATGGGTGCGGTCTCCTAAGTTCCTTGTATCGACTCACTAAAACCCTGTCCGTTGCCTCTAAAAAGAGTATCTTAACATTTATGCCCTTGTTTCTTAAATTTTCAAGGCTCAAGAAGAAGTTTTTAAAAAATCCCCTCCCCCTTATGTCTACAACCACTGCAACCTTTTCTATGGGCCTTTCTTGGTGAGCTAATAAATCTACAATTTGTGGGAGTAGCATTGGCGGAACATTATCCATGCAAAAGTAACCAATATCCTCCAAAACCTTTATTGCCTCACTCTTTCCTGCACCACTCATCCCGCTAATGATTAGAAATTCCATATCTACTCCTTAAAATTAAATATATTTCCTAAATCTAAACCGGCTTCGATTGCTATTTCTTTTGCCCTATCTACATTGCCCACATCCTCCGGTCTATGGGCATCAGACCCCAAAATAAAACCGGAAAAAAAGTCTTTTATAGATACAATTTCTTCAACTGATAATTTCCTGTGCTTGTTGTTTATCTCCAAAAGTATATCCTTTTCCTTGGCAGCCCTAGCCAAGTCATAAATATCAACTTCAAGCTTAGCCGTTGGATGGGTAATAATCTTAATCGGATACTTACTAATAGCCTTGATAAAGGCCTGGGTATTCTTTTCCCTCATCTTGGCTTCACCCACTTTGAAAAATTTAGAAAGCGGGTTCATGATAAACATTTCAAGCTTACTTCCTAGACCTCCCTGAGCGGCACCGTAGTGATAACCCATCATGACTATATCTAGTTCCTTTAATATCTCATCATCTAAATCTACATCGCCACTAAGATTTAGTAGGTTTGCCTCCATTCCCAGTAGAACTCTAAGGCCCTTAGGTCCAAACTCATCATTGGCCCTGTGGACATCCTCTACTAAAGCTTTGAAGTCTAACCTATTTAAGCCATATAACTTATGACCCATTCCATGTTCCGATATAGCAAGTTCTTTTAAACCTTTTTTTAATGCCGCTTCAGCATTTTCCATTACTGTCCCTGTGGCATGCTTACCATAAGCCTGAAAACCTCTGCTATACCTTGTATGGGTATGAAAATCCCTAACCAGCTTCATTCTATGACCCTAACCTCTCTCTCAAGTTCAACCCCATACTTATCATAAACGACCTTCCTTGCAATTTCAATTAGTCTATAAACATCCTTAAAGCTTGCCTCTCCATTATTTACTATAAAACCCGAATGCTTTGGTGAAATCTGTGCATCCCTATGGGACAAACCTTTTAGACCTGCATCTTCAATGAGTTTTCCCGCATAATAACCTTCAGGCCTTTTAAAGGTCGACCCTGCACTCTTTTTATCAAGAGGTTGTTTGTCAGACCTCCTCTTCCTATAATCAAGAATAAGGTCCTTAATAGCAGACTTATCACCCTTATTCAATGAAATTCCTACCTCTAAAACTATCCCATTATTCTTTTCAAAGATGCTGGTCCGCTTTTGAAATTGACACTCTTCATTGGAAAACTTTTTAATTTCATTACCATCATAAAATCTTACATAGTCCACAACATTGACCATTTCACTCCCATAGGCACCGGCATTCATAAAGACACCCCCACCAATAGAGCCGGGTATTCCCTCTGCAAATTCAAAGCCTTCAAGGGAATTTTCTAAGGCAAGGTCTGATATTGTCCTGTTGGAAACCCCTGCCTCAGCAATAATCATATTTCCTTTTACTTGAACTGAATTAAGCCCCTTAGTAGAAATAATTAAGCCCCTAAAGCCTTCATCTGAAAACAAGAGGTTAGACCCATTTCCAATAACCAAAGTTTTTATATTATTATTTTTTGCTAAATCCAAAATCTTAACCAATTCTCCTATGCTTTTAGGCTCATAAAAATAGTCAGCAGGACCACCAATACCAATGGTTGTATGGTCCTTCATTCCTACATTCCTTTGTATTTCAAAAGTCTCAAACATTATTTAACACCTGTGGAGGAAAAGCCTCCCCTGTTTTCATTACCCAAAACTTCTACCTCTTTAAAGGAGAAGCCTGGCATCTTTTCCTGTATCCTAAACTGACAAATACGGTCATACTGATTAACAACAGTATCTTCCACGGCATAAGCTGGAAAAAACCATTGGTCATCATCACCGGAATATGAGTTGTCAATTAAGCCAACACTATTTGCCTGTAATATCTTAAAGTTTTTAAAGCTGCCGGAACGAGGAATAACAATAGCCTCATAACCTTCAGGCAACTCCATCGCAATCCCAAGAGGTACTAGCTTCATCTCTCCTTTTTTTATCTCTACCTTTTCTGCAGCCCTTAAATCTAACCAGTCAGAAATCCCTTGAATATTCTCAATCTTAGGCATGTCTTTGTCAAAATATTTAATCCTAATTTCCATCCTTATTCTCCCCTGTTGGCTTAACTTTTTCAGCAACAATTCCTGTCACTTCATCATCTAGATTAAAAGATAAATAATACAACTGTTCCTCGTAGCTTTTATAATCCTCCGAGGCAAAAAAATCACTGGCTCTGTCATAGAAGAGGTAATCATCACTATATCCAGTATAATCTGGACCTCCAAAAGGCACAACCCTACAATTATCAGCCAGCCTAAAAGTATATTGTCCTTCCTTTACTTTAGACTCATTGGCCTCTCTTTCATCGTAAAATATTCTATCAAAACTAATTGTACCAGCATTCACATTTGTAATCCTTCCAAATAAGGCTTCTTTTTTAGATGTAGAGTTTTGCATTATCTCACTCATCTTGTCAACAATATTGGTTGGACCCGGAAGGAATCTAAAAGAATTCATCATTATTTCAAAATTATATCTCTCAATATATTCACTCAACATAGCTATCCTATATTCCCTCTTCAAGGCCGGGTCTTTCTTGTAGCCTATATAAAGCCCATCTTTTATTTCATCTGGAATTCCTGACCCATAAGGAAGCATGTTAATAACACCTACAACTTTATCCTTTAAAAGGAAGTTGTAAGATACCATGTTCTCTTTGTCTTTTTCTATCTTATAATAATTAGGCATTATCATCTGACAATGAAGAGTTCCAAAGAACTGCTCTCTTGAAGTTTTATCAGTAGTTCTGTATGGATGTTCTAAAGTCGATTCAAAACTATCTAATATGCCTTGAACTTTAGAATAAATTTGGTCCATATCAGCAGGTGGTTCTTCTCCCATATCGCCATCTCTTAACTTATACTTGTAGGTTGAAATAAAGGTTGTATCAAAAACCTTGCCTAAAATTTGGTTATTCCCTTCAACTCTGATTAAGTCTTCATCTTCAATATTTGTCCCATAATATCTTTTTATTGAAAAAATTGGAGTCTTTTCATCGCCAGTACCATAGTAAAAGAAAACATCATCCTTATCAGTAACTACCTCGTAATTCCCATTCCAACTTGCTGGAATTTCCAAGGTGAAGGAAAGTTCTTCATTGGTATAATTGTTTTCACTCTTGTCTTTTTGGCAAGCTGAAAAAATTACCATAGTTAATACTAAAAGCGATAACATGATTTTCTTTTTCATTTTCAGCCCTCCTTACTTTGCATTAGTGATATTTAAAGCCATGAGCAAGTGTTCCATCTCAATAAGCTTGTTTTTCAATTCCACATAGTCATCATCTTCTAAGTTGTTCAAGTCTAAATTGTTTACAAAGTTCTTAAATTTGTCTTTGACCTCTACCATGTTGCCATCTATTTCTTTCTTTAATGCTTCCACATCTATTTCTTCCCTTACAAAATCTGCACTGTCCAGGTTATAAACTTCACCCTCCTTAGGGGCAATTACTCTTAATTTGTAAAGGTGTTCTAAAAGTGACTGTAGAGCCTTTATAGCCGGTCTTTCACCATGTACTAGGAATACTTTTGGGTCTGACTTGAAATGTGAAACCCACTCCAGTAAAAAGTCTTGGTCTGCATGGGCAGAAAACCCATTCACTTTATAAATCTTAGCACTTACATTAATTTCTTCGCCTAAAATTTTAACACTTTTTATCCCGTCAATCAAAAGTCTTCCTAGGGTTCCCTGGGCCTGATAGCCTACAAAAATTACAGAATTTTTAGGGTCCCATAAGTTATGTTTCAAATGATGCCTTACCCTGCCAGCATTTGCCATACCACTGGAAGAAATTATTACCTTTGGGTCATCATTTTTGTTCAAGGCAACAGAGTCTTCTACATTGGAAACATAAATTAGGTTCTTAAACTCAAATGGGTGGTCGCCCTTTAAAATTAATTCCTTGGTCTCCTTATCAAATGAATCTGTATTCTTTGAAAAGGCCTCTGTGGCATTGACACCCATTGGGCTATCCACATAGAACTTAATATTTTTAAGCTCTTCTGCCCTCTCATCATATTCAAAGAATTGGTTAAATTCATATATTAATTCCTGTGTCCTCCCAACAGCAAAAGAAGGAATGATTACTGTCCCTCCATTTAGAACCGTTTCTTTGATTAATTCTATCAATTCCTTGGAACTTTCTTCAAAGGACTCATGGTTCTTGTCCCCATATGTGGATTCCATAATTAAATAATCTGCATCTTCTATATAGGTCGGACTGTTTAGAATAGGTCTATTCTTTATTCCTAAATCCACACTATATACTAGCTTAGTCTCCTTATCATCTTCCTTAATCCAAATCTCAGTAATGGAAGAGCCTAAAATATGACCAGCATCATTAAATCGAATAGTTATTTCTTCATTTAGCTTAATCAACTGTCCATAGAAATATGGATTAAAGTAGTTCATGGCCTTTTCAGCATCTTCTATAGTATAAAGTGGCTCAACTAAATCCTTGCCGGCCCTTTGCCTCTTTCTATTTTCCCACTCGCTGTCCTGCTCTTGAATCTTGGCACTATCCTTAAGCATAATATCTGCCAGGTCCATTGTAGCCTTAGTGCATATTATTTTCCCTTGAAAACCATCCTTTATTAGTTTTGGAATCCTTCCACTGTGGTCAATGTGGGCATGACCTAGGATTAAGAAGTCTATTTCACTTGGATTAAAAACAAAAGGTTGAAAGTTCTTTTCATCCAGTTCTTTATCTCCTTGAAATAAACCACAATCCAATAAAATTTTACTATTCTTTGTTTCGATCAAATGGTTTGATCCAGTAACTGTTCTTGTCCCACCTAAAAAAGAAATTTTCATATAGCCTCCTATTCTGCAGAAGTTATCTCCAACCAAATCCTCTCATATTCCTTAATTATATCTTGAGGATCTTTAAATACTTCCAGTTCTGGCAATTCATCTAAGTTTGGATTAACTATCCTGTTGTTCTTTATCTCTTCGTCTACATAGTCTAAAGCCTCAGGAACTGGCGTAGAATAACCAATATATTCCACATTCTTCGCCGATATCTCCGGTCTTAAAAGGAAGTCTATAAACTTCATAGCATTTTCCTTATTTTTTGCATCCTTTAAAATTACAAAGCTGTCAAACCAAATATTAGAACCTTCTTTAGGAATAATATAGTTAATATTAGGATTTTCATGGTTCATTACAAAGCCCTCACCTGACCATGTAACTGCAATAGCAGCTTCCTCAGCAACCATTGCATCCTTCATCTCATCTCCAATATAAGCAGCCACCAGAGGTTTTTGGGTTATCAAAGCCTCTTTAGCCTCTTCCAACTCATTAACATTCCTAGAATTCATGGAGTAGCCTAACTTTTTCAAAGCAACTCCAATAGTGTCCCTTTGACTATTTAACATAAATATATTATTTTTGTACTTCTCCTTCCAAAGTATATCCCAACTGTCCACTACATCGTCAACTTCTTTAGTGTTATAGACAATACCTACAGTCCCCCAAAGGTAAGGAACTGAATACTTGTTTTCAGGGTCATATTCTAGATTTTTAAAAAATGGATCTATCTTGGAATAATTTTTAAATTGGTTGGTATCAATTTCCTCCAACATACCTTCTTTAATCATTTTTTCTATCATATAATCAGATGGAGTAGCTAGGTCATAATTTGAGCCACCTTTTGAAAGCTTTATATACATATCTTCATTGGTTTCAAAGTTATCCATATTGACCTTGATACCGGTTTCTTCTTCAAACTGGTCTATGACATCCTCATCTATATAGTCTCCCCAGTTATAAAAGTTAAGTACCTCTTTTTCTTCTCCACAACCAACTAATAACAAAATAACACCTAATAACAAAGCATAAAACTTATTCATTTTCTAATTTTTTACCCCCTTCATCTCTCTTATATATAATTATTAATAAGACCATCATAGTTAAAAACATCAAGGTCGAAAGTGCATTAATTGTTGGTTTTACACCCCGTCTTGCCATGGCAAATATTTCTATACTTAAATTTGTCACCCCATTACCCGTATTGAAGAAACTAATTACAAAGTCATCTATGGATAAAGTAAAGCTTAAAAGTGCACCGGTAATTATGCCCGGCATAATCTCAGGAATAATGACCTTCCGCAAGGCATAAAAAGGAGTTGCCCCAAGGTCCAGGGCAGCCTCTGCTAAATTAGGGTCAAGGCTCTTAAGCTTTGGTAATACTGATAAAACTACATAAGGGGTTGAAAAAACTATGTGGGATAGTAGTATCGTAATAAAACCCAATTTAAGCCTCATCATAGAATAGAGAGCCATCAAAGAAACAGCAGTAACTATATCAGGATTAACTACTGGAAGGTAATTTAAATTCAAAAGTACTTTTTTCCAAATCCCACGCTTCTCACTAATCCCTATTGCTGCAAAGGTACCCAAAGCAGTAGAAATTATTGTAGATAAGATTGCTACAATAATTGTGTAATAAAGTGCCTGCATAATATCCCCGGACTTGAATAATTCCTCATACCATTTTAGGGAAAAACCACCCCATGTCCCTCTTGATTTAGATGCATTGAAGGAAAAAATCATCAGTATAAAAATAGGGGCATATAAAAAGAGAAGGATTGCATTGACATAAAGTTTCTTTAAAAATCTCAAAATAGGCCTCCTCTCTCTGACATGTCTCCACCAAACTTATTAGTAAAGGCCATAGTTATTAAAATAAATACCATTAGAATTATAGACATGGAAGAGCCAAAGTGCCAGTCCCCAGTCCACCTGAATTGTTGCTCAATAACATTGCCAATCAAGTTATACTTGTTTCCACCTAGGATGTTAGAAATTACAAAGGTAGACATGGCAGGAATAAATACCATAGAAACGCCTGACAGGATACCGGGTATACTCATAGGGAAGGTAACCCTTTTGAAGGTTTCTAGCTTTGTTGCCCCCAAGTCACTGGCAGCTTCAAATAGTCTTGGACTCATCTTAGTTAATACTGAATGAATTGGCAAAACCATAAAGGGTAAGAAGTTATATACCATACCCAACAATACAGCCCCGTCAGTATAAAGAAGCTGATAAGGTCCAAGCCCAAACTTACCTAATATAATATTTATTAAACCATTTTTCCCTAATAAGGTTGACCAAGCATAGGTCCTAAGTAAAAAGTTCATCCACATTGGGATAACAATCAAAAGCAACATTATCCTCTTTCTGTTTTCGCTTTCCCTCGCTATTATGTAGGCCAAAGGATAACCTAAAAGAAGGCATAAAATAGTAGACTTTAAAGCCAATTCAATAGATCGGACCAAGACCTTTAGGTATATAGGATTTAAAAACCTCCTAAAGTTATCAAAACTAAAAGATACTTGTCCAGTTTCTGTAACAGTAAAAGCATAGAAAGCAATCAGCAATAATGGTATTGCTACAAAGATCATTAACCAAATTAAATAAGCCCTTGCAAAAGTATTCTTTCTCATTCTTTCCTCATTGCATGAATATTATAAGGGATAACCCTTAAACCAATTTCTTCCCCAACTTCTTTAGAATCATACGAATGGACAAGCCATTCAATCCCATTTGCTAAAACAAGCATTTCGTAATGAACACCCTTAAAAATTATACTTTGAACTACACCTTTTAAATCTGCCTCGTTTACAGGAACAATTTCCATATCTTCCGGCCTTATTACTATGTCGACAGGCTCGCCCTTTTCAAAACCCTTGTCTTCACTCACATGCCTTATACCTGCAAATTCTACATCATAGTCTGCGTGCATAATCCCATCTACTATGTTGGACTCACCAATAAAATCAGCAACAAAGGCATTTTCAGGCTCGTTATAAATATCTGTTGGACTTCCTATTTGTTGAATCTCTCCCTCATTCATTACAATTATTGTGTCAGACATTGTAAGGGCCTCTTCCTGGTCATGGGTAACATAAATAAAGGTAATACCTAAGCTTACCTGCATCTTTTTCAACTCAATCTGCATGTCTTTCCTAAGCTTAAGGTCCAAAGCACCCAATGGCTCATCCAACAATAAAACCTTTGGCTCATTGACCAAAGCCCTTACTATAGCCACCCTCTGTTGTTGTCCACCACTTAAAGAGTCTATCTTCCTATTCTCATAACCCTGAAGGTTAACAAGAGCAAGCATCTTCTTGACCCTTTCTTCTACTTCCTTTTCATTTGCTTTTTTTATTCTTAAACCAAAGGCAATATTCTCATATACATTAAGGTGGGGGAAGAGGGCATACTTTTGAAAGACAGTATTTAACCTCCGCTCATTGGGTGGCAGGTCAGTGATATCCTTTCCATCGAAAAATATCTTGCCTTCATCAGGACTTTCAAAACCACCTATCATCCTTAATGTTGTTGTCTTGCCACAGCCAGATGGACCAAGGAGGGTAAGAAATTCATTCTCTTTAATATTAAGATTTAAAGACTTGATAACCTCTTCCCCATCATAAGATTTTTTGATATCTTTTAATTCAATAATGTTCAATCTATACATTCCTCCAAAACAAAGTTACTAAGATTATACCACAATTGACCTTTTTATATCATTATTTTTAGGTTAAATATAAAGATATTCAAATTTTATCATTATATGTTATAATTAGCTTGCAGAAAAAATAAAAACAGGTGATTAAAATAAAAAAATTATTTATAATAAGCTCAATGGCGGGCAATAAAAACCATACAGACCTAGTTAATTCTATAAAAAACACATATAAGTCTCACATGAGGGAGGACGAATACGAAATAGTCATCACCCAAGATAAGGACCACGGACAAAAAGCAGCCCTTGAATTTTCAGAAAAGATAGATGGAGAAAAGCTTGTGATTATAGCAGGTGGGGATGGAAGTCTTGGAGAAATTGCTCAAGTCCTTGGTGGAACAGATACAGCACTTGGACTTATACCTGCAGGAACTGCCAATGACTTTGCAAAAAATTTTGACTATTCAAACTTTTCAATAGAAGACACCTTTGAACCTGAAATCAAACCCATCGACCTGATAGAGGTCAACGGGACAAGGTGCATTAATGTCATGAGCCTGGGCTTTGACACCCATATACTAAATTCAACCTACGAATTCTTAGCCAAGTCACCAAATCTGGGCAAAAATGCCTTTGTCTTAGGAGTTCTTAAAAACCTTGTAGACCTTAAAAGCGAAGATTTAAAATTGGAATTAAAACTCGAGGGCGGGTCGGAAATTACCATTAAAGATAAGTTCATGATTTTTGCCTTATGTAATGGGGGCTACTATGGGTCGGGATTTAATCCTGCACCTGACTCCTTGCTTGACGATGGCTACCTAAACCTTATTACAGCAAAAAAAATAAACTACCTTGAATTAATTCCGCTGATTTTAAAATATAAGAATGGAAGGCACTTAGGGCATAAAAAAATATCAGAGCATATTACCACTTCTGGAGTAATATCCTCTGATAGAGAGTTTATATACAATTTAGATGGTGAAATAAATAAGGCAAGTAGGTTAGAGTATAAACTGCTGGAAAAAAACCTTCGCTGGGCTTATTTGGGAAAAGAAAAATAACTAACATCTAAACCTTCATGTTCTAACAACCAGACTTTCTTATCTAAACCTCCTGCATAACCAGTCAAGTTTCCCCCTGCACCAATTACCCTGTGGCAGGGGATTATTATTGATATTGGGTTATGGCCTACTGCCCCTCCAACTGCCTGGGCTGACATTCGAAGAAGCCCTCTTTTTTTAGCAATTATTTTTGCGATTTCGCCATAAGTCATTGTCTCCCCATAAGGGATAGATAGGAGTATCTTCCAAACCTCTTTTCGAAATTCTGAATTATCCATAGCAAGTTTAGGTGTAAAGTTTGGCACATCTCCATTAAAGTATGAGTCTAACCATTCTTTAGTTTCTTGAAAAATACTTAAATCTTTATCCTTACTTTTATCAATAAAGTCATTGTTAAAATACTTTTCCCCTTCAAACCAAAGACCTAATAGTCTTTCCCCGTCACTTTCCATTAGCATTTCACCCAGCGGTGAATTATAGAAATTAAAATAGTTCATATATGCACCTCACTACAAAACAGAGGTAGCAATCTGCCACCTCTGTTAATTTTTATAGAATTGAAACCCAATCGACTAAAACCTTGTGATTAATAGCATTGTAATTGCAAAGAGCGTAAGCGATGAGACAATCCAAAGCCCACGAAGCCCAGCCCAAATTTATTAAGGAACACTAAGCTATAATCTAAATTTTAAACTTTTCAATTTCACTATAAAGGTCTTCTGCATATTGAAGGGCACCAAATTTTTCTACAGGAATATAAAGATGATAAATATCCTCAGTTATTTCACTATATGGTTGTCCGCTGGCAAAAACTTCATCAACCTTAGGGTCTTGATTCATGTCGGCAGCACTATTTGGAGCAGATATCCCATTTTCTGTATTGTCATTTGATGTAAGTATAATCCCTGAAGCATCAACTATCATAATGTAGTTAATATTAGGGTTTGATGTGATAAATGTATTCAATAAACCTTCAAATTCTCCAGCATTTAAAGCACTTTGCACAATTCCCTTCCCATCAGCCCTTGGGATTGCAGTGAATTTGAAAATTTCTCCGGTTTCTTCTTTGATTTTAAGGGCTGAATTAAGGATATCTGCTTCTCCTGTCATCAACATCCTATATCCATCCCAAATGTCAAATAAATTAAAGCCTTCTGAAGCCCTTTCAGTTGAAATAGTAAAGTCCCCTTGTGGATTTGTAATATACATATCTGTCATATTAGTTTCTTTGTTAATTCTCTCCAAATCTTGCAGGGTTATTTCTTCTGAATAACGGTCTGCTTCCATTAAAGCCATGGCAGCATTTTCCATCCTCCTATCCATAGCTTCTTCAGTTCCAATAATATAGCCCACCAAATTCATTGACAGGTCCCTTACAGATTTTTCCACTGAAGCAGCTATCGATTCATTAAGTTCAGTTGTTAATTCTAGCTTTTGCTTTTCAATCCCATTTACACTGTAGTTGTAAATAAAAAACATAATAGCAAGTACAACTATTATACTGCCAGTGAAAGAGCGATAATCCTTTTCTTTAACATTTAAATTCCTCCAATACTGTTATTATAAATAATTATGTGAATTCCTTTATTTATATCGACAAAGTATAGATTTTTTTCAGTCGTTTGTGAATTTCATTTTCTTTTCAAAAGAGTATTACCCAAAATCATTTAATATCTATCTTTTAATATTATTAAAATTAAAAAATATGACCAAAAAAATTCCGACCTTACTTCTAAGTAAAATCGGATTTAATATTTTCAATTATTTAATTATGGCTTTAATGTCCTCCACATTCTCCACTATGAGCATGTTCATGGCATACAGAGCCGGTGGATTTTAAATCTCCCTTTAGGAAAGAAAGGGTTGCCTCCTTAACATCTCCTGTTGCTCCCACTATAACTTCAATGTTATGTCCATTGAAAAGTTCTATTGCCTTTCCACCCATTCCTCCAGAAATAATAACATTGATACCCTTATCATTTAAAAAGTTTGGCAAGAAGCCCGGCTTGTGCCCAGGATTTTCTATAGCTTCATTACTTTTTATCTCACCATTTTCTGTATCAAATATCATAAAACTCTCACAGTGTCCAAAATGACCACAAACTTTTCCATTTTCACTTGCTACCGCTATTTTCATAAAATATTTTCTCCCTTCTATAACTATTATTCTCAAACTTCGCAGTTAAAAAGCTCTTCTTACCTCCGTTATTGCGAGGGCTTTAGCCCGAAGCAATCCAGGGGTTAAAAGATTAACCTGGTCTTCTCCGGATTGCTTCGCTCACAATGACGATGCGCGAAGTTTGAATATTATTCTAGTAAGCTTTTAATAACCTTCTCATATACTTCCCTTACAGCCTCCCCTGACTTACAATCCATATCCACAATTGTCTTGCCATCGTTTACAGCCTTTACTGCACAAGAATCATAAGGAATTCTTCCCACTACAGGTATGCCGTAAGTCGAACAGGTTTCTTCAATCTCTTTAGTCTTTTCCATATTTATATCATACTTATTAATACAAGTTGCAATTTTTACCCCAAAACCCTTAGCAGTGTCTATAATACGAACCATATCGCTAAGGCCAGATATTGAAGGTTCAGCCACAATCAATACCATATCAACACCACTTAAGGAAGCAATAACAGGACAACCAATACCGGGTGAACCGTCTATAATTGCAATTTCACCCACAGTCGCCGACTCCTTCATCTGATTTTTTACTTCTGTGACTAGCTTTCCTGAATTTCCACTACCAATCTTTAATTTTGCAGTTGAAAACACACTGTCCACATCTTTGTAAAGGTATAAGTCCCCTGCAACTGCTGGCTTTAAACTTATAGCACCAACAGGACAAACATGCTCGCAAACCCCACAGCCTTCACAGGCAAATTGGTTCACTTCATAATTGGGGTCGCTACTTATGGCATCAAAGCGACAATGTTCTATGCACTTTCCACATTCAATGCAGAGGTCCATATTGACTTCAGCCTTTGACATACCATAGTATAGGCTATTTTTAGGTTCAGACTCCCAGTTTCCTACAAGGTGAAGGTTTGGAGCATCAACATCACAATCAGCATAGGCCTTTGCTTCTGAAAGTTTAATTAATGCACTGGCTACAGTAGTCTTTCCAGTTCCGCCCTTGCCACTTATAATTAGCAGTTGCTTCATTGCCCCACCTCCTCAAAAACCATATCTAAAATTGATGAAAATATTTCGTAGTACTTTTTATCTTCCTTTGCTACAATTTTTCCATCTGAATTTAAGGAGCCTAAATGGTTATCATATGGAATTTCTCCAATTATATTAATATCATTTTCTAGGCAGAATTTTTCCGCTGGATTTTCTCCACCTGTGGACTTATTTAAAACAACACCAAAAGCTTTATTGAAAAGTTTCACCAATTCATAGACCATCTTTAAATTGTGTGTTCCGAAAATTGTAGGCTCTGCTACTAAAATACAATAGTCTGCCCCTTCTATACTTTCCATTACAGAACAGGAACTTCCCGGCGGACAGTCTATAATTGTCATTTCCTTATTACTTTCCCCTTCTTTAAGAAGTGCATTTATTATAGGAACACCAACAGGCTCACCTGTATTTAAAATCCCAGTAAAAACTTCCACATCCCCAGACTTACCTTTTTCAATCCTTCCAATTACTTTTTCCTCTTCAGTGATAGCTTTTTGAGGACATACTAAAAGACAACCACCACAAGAATGGCATATTTCATCAAAGACCAAAGGCTTGTCCTTAACAAATGCCAAGGCATTAAACTTGCAAAAATCAACACATTTCTTACAACTATTACATAAGTCCTTATGAATTTTTGGAATTTTAACTGTGATGTTTTTTTTATGGACTTCCCTAGGTTGAAAAAATAAGTGTCCATTTGGCTCTTCCACATCACAGTCGATATAGGTTGTCTCTCCAGCCACATAGGCTAGGTTAACGGAAACTAAAGTCTTACCTGCCCCTCCTTTTCCACTTAGGACAGCTATTTTCATCTTACCTTCCTCCGTGGAAACCTGAATGTATTTCTTCTAATAAAGAAAGTCCTCCTCCAATTAAATCATCTATATTTTCTTGAATAGTCTTATCCTTTGATTGGTACATCTTTATATCTGCTTCTTTAATAACCTCAGCAGCATTCTTACCACATCTTGGTGTTATTAGAGCTTCAACACCTTCATCAACTACAGTTTGAGCAGCTTTAATCCCAGCCCCACCTGAACTTGTTGCCGCACTATTTTCTATAAATTTACTATCCTTTGTTTCAGTATCATAAATCAAAAAATAAGTAGCCCGTCCAAAGTGTTCTGCAAGCTTCTCATTTAAATCTTTCTTATCTACTGGAATTGCTATCTTCATAAAATCCCCCTTTATCTATCCTTTAAATAATTTCCTATCGCATTTCTTAACCCACCAACAGCAAGATTTGAACAGTGGACCTTGTTTTCCGGAAGCCCGTCAAGCTCCCTAATGATATCCTCTTCAGTAATTTCCATAGCCTCTTCTAAGGTCTTTCCCTTAGCCATAACAGATGTCATACTGGCTGTGGCAATAGAAGCAGAGCAACCAAAAACTAAGTATGAAATATCCTCTATGCGATTGTCTTTAACCTTTATAAAAACATCTAAGTAGTCCCCGCAAGAAGGGTCTCCATTGCTACCTTTAGTATCTGCATCCGGCATGCTACGAGCGTTATAAGGAGACATAAAATGTTCGATCACTTTTGTAGAATAAATAATAAACACCTCTCTTTAATTGTCTTCCTCTAGCTTAACCCTTCTGCCCCTACCACAACCTCTGCCAAGTCCACAACCATTGGGACCTTCCTCACATAGTCTGTACTCGCCGCCTTCAATTATGAGAGGTTTTCCATTAACCAAAGACTCTGCCAACTTTTTTCTAGCCCCAATATAAATGCCCTGAACAGTGCTACGGGCAACATTCATTTGCCCAGCACATTCCTCTTGGTTTAGTCCTTCAATATCTATCAGCCTGATTGCTTCATATTCGTCAACAGTCATATTAATAAAGTTGTCTCCCTTTGCATCCAAGTCCAAAGGTCCAAACCTTTTATTTCTTGGCAAGCCACAAACTCTACGCCTTTTCATCGGCCTAGCCATTGGTCCACCTCCATTTTCTTGTAAGAATTCGAGGGGCCGACAAAACCACTTTTAGGTCGGCCCCTTGTACTATTTATTCGATTTCTTCCACATTAGTTTCATCCCAGCAAGCTCTTAATCGTCTTCTTCCACCAGCCCGACCAAAACCTTGTCCGTCTTCCAATCTTCTACAATTATCAAAAGGTCTTCCACAATTTCTAAATCCTCTGCCATTCATTCTTCCAC